>CALCOR010000001.1 GCA_937897085.1 uncultured euryarchaeote
ATTAATCCACTCTGTGAGTGAGAAGGTTGAATGGCACGCCCTACTTTTCTTTGCTGGGTTGTTTATTTTGGTTGGGGCGGTAGGAAATGTCGGATATCTTAACCTTCTTGCCAATTGGATTTTCGATAATTTCGGTTCCAACCATGTGATGCTTGCAGTTGCAATCATTTGGGTCTCAGCAATCGCAAGTGCCTTTGTTGACAACATACCCTTCACAGCTGCGATGATTCCCGTGATTGTTGCCATCGGTGCAGCCGACCCTACTGTTGACATGGCTCCACTATTCTGGGCACTAGCATTGGGTGCAGGATTCGGTGGAAATGCAACACCGATCGGCTCCAGTGCTAACGTCATGACCGTCTCGATTAGTGAGCGCGGCCCGAATCCAATAACGACGAAGGAATGGATGAGGGTCGGATTCCCGGTGATGTTGATTACCTGTGTTGTGGCGACGATTTTCATGGTATTATTCCATGGAACTCTCTACAGTTCGTAGGGCTAACTGGATACACCGCTTGGCGTCAGCGTCAAAGAGTGGGAGCGTCTGCAGTGGCCGATAAGCATGCACGAATGCGACGCCTGTGGCCTCATTTTCGGGGGAACCGAAGGCTGCCCCAGTTGCGGCAGCATGGTGTCCCACTCCGCCCCCGTGGACGATTCTGGGGTGCAAGAGAAGCCGCCAGGGTCGCTTCCAGGTGGAGTCCAACTCCAAGAGTCCATGGAGGGAATCGATGGCCTCGAAACGCTGGCGAGCAAGACGTCATCTGAGGGCACGGACCTTCCGTTCCAACTCGGAGGTTCATCGGGTGGAGTGACCAGCCTCCCGTTCGGCATGGGCAGCCCTTCAGGCGGGTTGGATGAAGAGGAGTCGTCAGTGGCAGGAGCAGAAGGGGAACCTGCACCAGCAGAACCCGCGGCTGAGCCTGCACCAGCTGTCACGGAATCCGTGGATGAACCGGTGGTCGTGAACCTCGATGAGGAAGAGCCGGTGGTGCTCGTGGCACGCATAGAAGGAGAACAGCCGTCAACTCCACCCCAAGCGGATTCCCTCGTGTCGGACGAACGGTTCGCGGGCAGTATGCCGGTCGAACCAACCCATTCCCCCGATACGTTCACTGCCGCTGACTCGACCTCGGCCGAGATGGACGCCATCTTCGCGGAAGAAGAGCAGGTCGTCTACCACGACTTCGGTGACGAGTTGCAGGTCAGCGAGGTGATCGTCGACTTCGACAGCCTCGTCGACCCTGCAGAGGCTGCCGTTTCATTCGACCCGGAGAGGTTCCATGATGGGCAACCGGAACTAGTCCCCGCTCGTGCCCTTCCCTTGGAGGCTCTGGACAGTGACATGCAGGCACTGGCTGACAGGGGATTCGCCGCCTTGGGTGCTGCAGAGTGGGAGGTGGCTGCCACGGAGTTCCGCGCCATCTGCGAACAGAATCCACAGGACGCCGCCGCGCTGAACAACTTCGGCCTCGCACTGCTGCAACAAGCACTGCTGGTACACGCGGAACACCCTTCTGTGGACCCTGCCACCGAACCGCATTTCGAGGCGGCCGTATTGGCTCTGCGCCAGGCCGCTAAAGCGCGTCAGGACGATGCCGCCATCCTCACCAACCTCGCCACTTCGCTCACATCGTGTCTGCGTCACGAAGCCGCCCTCATGGTCTACGATGCCGCCTTGCATATCGATGGTCATGACTCCGCTGCGAACAACGGCAAGGCTGTCTCGCTCATCGGTCTACGCCGCTTCGACGAGGCCGTCGCAGTGCTGCGGCAGACCGCCGTGCGCGCGCCCGGGAACCGCGTGATTCTCGAGAATCTGCGCCGGGTCAGCCCCATGGGTTGAATCAATACGATTCAGAATCCGTTATTCCTCTCATTTTTCGGGCCGCAGTGGCCCTCTATGGGGACCGCTCCGAACGTCGCTTTCATATAGGGAAGGCAGGTCGGTGGCCTGCTTTGCAGTGCACCTTTGCATGTTCTCGTGCTTGGGGAAGCGATCTAGGACGTCCCGCCCTCTGGGGAGACGGGGTGTCCAAGGAGATCGAGATAGGCATGTTCCTGGACACCAGAGGACTCACACAGGAAATGTGTGGAGTGAGAACCAAATGATGCTACAACCTGACTGGGGAATGGCTCGGCTCGAGAGCTGACGAAGGTCGTGACAAGCTGCGATAAGCGGCGGGGAGGCGCATGAATGCCGTAGATCCGCCGATTGCCGAATAGGACCTCCAGACGCTTCGGCGTCATTCCCAATTATGGGAAAGGGAACCCCCCGAATTGAAGCATCTTAGTAGGGGGAGGAAAAGAAATCAAAGAGATTCCGTGAGTAGTGGCGAATGAAAACGGAAGAGGACAAACCG
>CALCOR010000002.1 GCA_937897085.1 uncultured euryarchaeote
CGCTCCTTGTTCACCCAAAAGTACCCTGACAGAGCAAGGGTAACAATGATGTTGAGCGACCCGCGGTGGTGGTGCAGGTGAGGCGGGCTTTTGGTGGTGCAGGTGGAACTCGGCGAAAGCGAACTCGAGGAGTTGTCCGGATGTTGCAAAGGCATCTCGGGGTTGGTTGACTGGTTGGATTCACTTGACCGCCGTCCTGGGCTGCAGGAACTGGATGAGCATCTCCGCGACCTTCCTGTGAACGTCGAAGAACTTCGCAAGCATCTGGGATATGCTGAGAACGGTTACCAGCGCAACGTGCTGAAGATGACCGAGCACTACGAGTTGGTCGCCATCTGCTGGAAGCCCGGTCAATCCACGCCAATCCACGATCACCACGGGAGCGACTGCGCTTTCCTCATCGTCGATGGCGTGTCGACCGAGACCATCTACATCTTGAATGCAAAGGGGATGGCAGAGGCTTCGGGAGAGCGAAGGTACGAGTGCGGTGAGGTGTGTGCATCAGCGGAGCAGGACATCCATCGAGTCACGAATCGAGAGGATGGCGCGCTCATCAACCTGCACGTCTATACCCCACCGCTCAGCGGCTTCGGCATCTACCAGCCGGCAGAGTGAACCGGCCGTCAATCGGCGCTTCAGAAACCGCCTTGCCCCGGGGGCTGCTGCACCATGGCTGGTGGTTGCCCCGCGGCGGGCTGCTCCGGAATTCCAGTTGACTGGTACACCGTTGTAACGGGCGGGGGACTCTTCATGGTTAATCCCATTATGAGGCCGATTATCGCGATGAATCCACCACAACAACAGCAGGAACTGCCCCCGACAGCTCCTCCAACCAATGCGAGGAGACCCGCTCCAAGTTGTTCGAGGAACGGGTCGTCATAAGTAACCGACACAGTAGCATTGGATTCGAATTCCAATGTGCCTGAATAGCACGCAAGGCAAGCCCGACCAACCTTGACGTATCCCCTTTCCTTGAGATCAAGATTTTTGTTTTCTTCATCTGCCTCGCACCCATCATACCAGTCATTTACCTCGTAGTAGAATTCGCCTAGAGTGTTGTTGTCTTCATCATCATCCCAATCCCAATCTGTGTTCACCTCTGGATGTTGCGTGATGGTGATATTGGTGTCATCACAGACATCCCATATCCCATTCTCGTCTTCGTCGACATACTCACCCTGCACCCAGAATGTGACCCCGAAATCTCCTTTTCCATCGTCGTCTACAATCTCAATGGTGCCTGATGTTGCGTTCTCAACGGCAAACTCGTAATCTTCCAATGCTGCGAGGTCGCCCCCCCCCTTCCATACGCCGACAGCCGTCATGACAGCACCAATGAGGCACATGGCCAGACCGACCACAAGCGTGATTTTTCCAGCTATATGCATAGGTCCTCCGACGCACATGCGGGAGATAACCGTTCTCGCCGCGCGGTTCAGCAGTCGACGCCTGCTTCACGCAGCATCAATTCTAGCCGAGTCAGTCCGAGATCGACATTGTCGTAGGGGGGCCCGAAAGAGAAGCGCACCCACTGTTCAAACGGTTTGCCACTTCTGTGCCCACCAGGGTTGACATCGAAGAAATTGCCGGGCACTGTCATGACCTGTCTGTCGAGCGCCTTCCAGAAGAAGTCGATTCCCGTGTTGAATCCATCAGGGAGTCCGTCGACGCACGCCCAGATGTAGAAGGTCGCATCTCCGCCAAGGCAGCGAATCCCCAACGTCTCCAGACGGTCGCGCATCATGTTCCTCTTGCGCACGAACTCCACCCGCAATGCCGTGGTTTCCTGGTCGGCGTAAGCTGGCTCCAGTGCATTCAGCGCCATCCGCTGGCTCACTCTGCTGGGTCCACCATCTATGGCGCTCGCCGCCCTCCCGAGTGTCTCGATCATCTCGGGGGGTCCGAGAACCCAGCCAACGCGCCATCCGGGATAGCGGAACGACTTGGTCAGGCCATCGATACACAGGATCGGGTCGGTGCCAGGGTCGTCCACGAACTCAACCG
>CALCOR010000003.1 GCA_937897085.1 uncultured euryarchaeote
GTCATCGTCGACGGAACCGACAACATCCCGACGCGCTATCTGGTTTCTGACGCCTGCGAGATTCTCGACAAACCGTGGGTGTATGGCAGCATCTATAGGTTCGAAGGACAGGTGACGCTGTTCAATCACGCTGATGGGCCCAACTACCGCGACCTGTTCCCCGAACCCCCTCCTCCCGAGGCCGTTCCCTCCTGTGCTGAGGCGGGGGTCTTGGGAGTTCTACCCGCAGTCATCGGCGGTCTGCAGGCGACCGAGGCGGTCAAGCTGCTGCTCGGCATCGGCGAATCCCTCTCCGGACGTCTGCTCGTCTACGACGCGCTCAACATGGATTTCCGCGAACTCACGGTGGGCGAGCTCCCCGTACGCCCAGCGGTCACCGAACTCATCGACTACGAGCAGTTCTGTGCTGGGGCCACAGCAGAAGCATCGGCGAACACCGTGTTGGAGATCTCGCCCGCCGACTTCGTCAGCCAGCGGGATTCGGGCTGGTCCCCGTTCCTGCTCGATGTCAGGACCAGCGCAGAGGAAGGGATCGTCAGCCTGCCGGGTACCGACCTGCGCGTCAGCCACCTGAACATCCTGGTCGAGCAGGACTCCCTGCCGAAGGATCGAGACATCGTCGTCTACTGCCGCACAGGTGGGCGTTCAGAGGCTGTTGCTTCCGCTCTCAGCCGTGTCGGTTTCGATTTCGCGCGCCTGTTCAACCTCGCCGGTGGCATCCACGCCTGGTCCGATCAGATCGACTCGGCTGTCCCGAAATACTGAGCCGGCCCCGAAGGGGTCGGCTCGCCCATTCAACAGATGCAAGGTTGAAGGGCGTCGGGAGTCCCCCACGCCCTGAATGCCGACAATCATAGTCGCAGATGAGAACGAGGGGAGGCGCAACCTGCTCGCCGGCACCCTCGAGCGCGAGGGCTACACCGTCACCCGCGCTTCGACCCTGCGCCAATGCGAAGGCACGGCCCTCGCAACCATGCCTGATGTGGTACTCGTCGACGGCGAATGGCGCTCTGGGAATGCGATTGACACCTCGTCCAAACTCTCCACAGACCCTGAGTTCAACCTCAAGTGCAGACTGGTCGTGCTCTCCACCGACTCATCGCAGGAGTACCTCGCCTCCGCAGCCACGGCCGGCGTTGACGAAGTGATGTCCAAACCGGTTGACATGAACAATCTGCTCGCCCAACTGCAGAAGCATGCGGCCAAGATGTTCGTTCCTCCGCCCGCCGAGGTGGGGCGCGGTTCCAGCACTGGCTTCTTCGATGTCAAATTGACTGCGGGTGATCCCTCGTGGACGCTTCCAATCTTCGAGAAACTGCTCGGTGAGGAGGCGCTCGGCGAGGACTTCGTCGAGAACATCATGGAGAAACTGGAAGCCGAGGACATCGATACTGACCTCGACCCCGAGACGCTGGAGAAGGTGCTGCGCACGGCGTTCGACGCGCTAATCCTCGGTACCCAGGAGGAGGTGGAGAGCGAACTCGAACAGAGCCGATTGGAGGATGTGCTCGATGCACAGGCTGAACTCGTCGAGGAGGCCTTGGAGGCAAACATGGAATTACTCGATGAACAACCGGACAAGGTGCTCATCCTCACCGAGGAGACCGGGCTCATTCCCATTGACCCGGATGCGCTGAACCTCACACAGAGGACCCTCGAGATCGTCCACGAACTGCTCTGGGAGATAGGCATACCAGGACGGCTGGCAGACACCACCCTCAGCCACCGAGTCGAAGATGCCGTAGGACTCACCGAGGATGCAATCGGGGCGCTAGAGCAGTACGGGGCGGATGACGACGAAGACTGACCGAGGGGTGACGGAATGGGCGAGCAAGGGACACTGCCGCCTATCTGGGGTGCTGACTGGAAACCTGCCCTACCACTCGAGTTCAACGAACCTCTAGACCCTGAGGCCGCCCGCGCCGAGTTTCTGCGCTTCATCGCTGAGAAGCATGACGGCCATCTGCGCCTGGCAGCCCTCCTGTGGGATGAGGCGGCCGCAGAATTCCCTGCAGAGCGCTGGGACGGAAGCAACCTCCACGAATTCTCCGAGGCTCTC
The DNA here is from genome assembly GCA_937897085.1 of uncultured euryarchaeote. Taxonomy (GTDB): domain Archaea; phylum Thermoplasmatota; class Poseidoniia; order Poseidoniales; family Thalassarchaeaceae; genus JAKUTA01. The sequence goes on from CALCOR010000003.1 coordinate 2,060, forward strand.
GTCACCTCCTTCGATGACAACCTGTCCACCCGAGCCACCGAGGAGATCGTCTCTGGTCTCGATGCCGTCGAGGTCGTCCCACGCAGAAGCGGCGTGGCGCACCTCGAACGGCGTGCTACCCGCTTCCTGATCGATGTGCGGCTGGCGCTGAGAAGAATGGCGCAAGAACAAGCGGTCACGCTCGAACAGCGATTGGAATGGCAGCGGATGATGACGCGGACCCGAGCGCTCGACGAGCACCTGAAGGACCTGTTCACGGAGGGAATTCCTACACCGGACGGAGGCACGTTCGGAGGCAAGGGATTTCGCTCGACCTGGCAGGAGGGGATCGTCGCCTGCGCCACCGCGCTAAGGCGAGCTATCGACCTGCCCGCCGGACAGCGCCACGAGGGTGATGTGGTCGCCCCGATGATCCGCGATGTGGGACTCGCCCTCGCCATGGGTCAGCCGCCAGTCGAGATCTTCGCGGCTCAGATGGGCAAGGCAGGCTCGATGATGCACGGAGGGCACGCTGGCGCCGGAGGGCGGGACCTGCACATCGGAAACTGGGACCTCGGCATCCTACCCCCCACCGCGCCGCTTCCGATAGCCAGCGCCACCACCACCGGGATCGCGCTCGCCAGCCAACGTCTCGAAGTAGGCAGATTCCATCTCGCGCCGGTCGGTGAGGGGTGCAGCAGCAGCGGAGAGTTCTGGGAGGGAATGAACTTCGCCGGAGCACGCGGCCTGCCGATCTGCTACATGATCCAGAACAACCAGATTGCGCTCGATACCTTCCCCACCAGCCAGAACAATGCCGAGTTGTACGGTGACAAAGGGGCGGCAGTCGGCTTGCCATCATGGACCATAGATGGTTCCAATCCAGCCGCATTCCACTCTTCTATAGCAACTTCACGCGAGTTCGCACTCGAAGGCGGTGGTCCTACGCTCGTGCATGTCGAGACGATGCGCGGTTGCGGTCACGCTCACCACCACGACGACCTCTACCTGGGCGCCGAGTCGGGCAACCCTCCCGGCTACATCGACCGCGAACTGCTCACCTACTGGGAGGAGAAGGATCCACTGCCCAACCACCGCCGACTGCTGATCAAGGTTGGTGTAGGGCCGGAGCAACTCGCTCAGATGGAAGCCGAGGAGCAGGAATCGGTCGATGCGGCGAGGGCGGAGATGGAGGCGATGGAGTGGCCCGAGGGGGACAGCGTGACCGCCGGGATCACCAGCCTGCACGATGCCGGCACTCACCAGCAGCAGTTGGACAGGGTTTCAACATCATCGGGCGAGGCGGAAGGAGCTGGCCCTGTTCCGTCTGGCGAGACGACCCTGGCGTTCTCGGAGGAGAGCAACGCATGGACCTACAGCCGCGCCATCCAGCAGGGGATGGTCGCCATCGCCGAGCAGTACGGTCGCTCTGCTCTGTTCATGGGAGAGGACATGGAGGTCTCCGGAGCGTTCGGGATGAACATCCCGCTCAAGGTCGCCGGTCATTCCGACCTGTTGCTGGACATGCCGCTGTCCGAGGCGCTGATCATCCATTCAGCCACAGGAGCCGCGCTCGCCGGTATGCGTGCGATGGCCGAGATCCAATTCGGGGGATTCGCCGCCTTAGGCATGAATGCGCTCGTCAACAACGCCTCCATGCTGCGCTGGCGCTGGGGCGCCGACGTCCCGCTGGTCGTACGCATCCCGCTCGGTGCCAAGACACGTTCCGGTCCATTCCATGCGAACATGATCGAGTCGTGGTTCACCAACGACCCAGGGCTCGTCATCCTGTTCCCCTCCACCCCTCAGGACGCCTACGACCTGCTGGTCGAAGCGGCTGCACTGCCCGACCCGGTGGTCTATCTCGAGCATCTGGGGATGTACGGGCTTAGGGGCGGCAGAACCGGTTGGGGTGACAACATCAACCAGGTGGTGGACACCGAGTCAGTGCATGCTCACCTGAAGCGGAGTGATGGCCCGTACAAGCTCGGCAAGGCGGAAGTCATCCGCGGCGGCGATGCCGCCACCGTGGTGACCTGGGGGGCGATGGTGCATGTGGCTCTAGCTGCTGCTGCCGAGGTGGCGAACTCGGGAATCGAGGTGGAGGTGATCGACCTGCGCACGCTGGCGCCGTTCGACGCAGCCACCTGTGTCGCCAGCGTGAAGCGCACAGGTCGGCTTCTCGTCCTGCAGGAGGCACAGCACACCGGGGGACTGGGCCATTCGGTCTCCAGCCGCATCGTAGAGGAGGCGTTCTGGGGGCTTGAGGCTCCGCCGGTCGTACTCGGAGCACTCGACACTCCGGTGCCGTTCTCACCTCCTTTGGAGGACCACACCATCCCGACGGCTGAACTGGTGAGCAGCCATCTGCGCCAACTGTGCGCCTGAGTCTGCACAGGCGCTACCGCTATTTGCCAAACCTCAGGTTGGTAGCCTCGCGGAAGGCGACGTGCATGGCTGACCCAGAAGACAAATCACCTGCCGAGTCGAAGACGCAGAATTCAGTCACCCGGGGTATAGCGAGCCTGTTCATGTGGAATCAGGTGCTGGTGATTGCCAGCCTGTTCCTCGCCATGCTCGGAGTCAACAGCCTGATGGCCGAAGTTACGGTGACCAAGATTGCCATCAGCGTCTTCCTGCTGCTGCTCGCCATCGGTCTGCTGATCGCGTCAGCAGATTTCTTCGTCGAGGGAGCGAAGGGGTTGGCGCGCAGAATCGGTGTGGCGGAGATCATCATCGGCCTGACCATCGTCTCTCTGGGGACATCCCTGCCGGAAATCCTCATCTCAAGTCAAGCAGCCTGGGAGGCTCGCCAGAACCCGTGCATCGCCGGGGCTGCAGACTGTGCCACTGATTTCGCGCTGGGCAACATATACGGTTCCGTGCTCGTGCAGATCACCCTCATCCTCGGCCTCGTCGTGCTCATCCGACCACTCTCCGTGCGTCCAACGTGGATTGGACGCGACGGCCTGATGATGCTGTTCGCCGTGGTGCTGCTGTCCGTCTTCCTGCTCCTCGACGACAAGCTCAGTCGCATAGAGGGATTCATCCTGTGCGCGCTCTACCTGTGCTATATCGGATATCTGGTAAGCCATCGCGAGCAGATCCGTGCGGACGAGTTCGAGGTCATCGAGGAGATTCGCATCGAACAGGAGCGCACCCTCGACTGGACCGGTGCCTCGTACGTGGTGATGCTCGCGGTCGGTCTCGCTCTGGCGATGTTCGCCTCTGAGCGGGTCATAGATGCCGCGTCGATCATCGCTATCGAACTGGGCGTGCCGTCAGCCGTGGTCGGCACCACCATCTCTGCGGTTGGCACCTCGATCCCTGAACTGGCAGTGGCGCTGATGGCAGCGCGGCGCAGCCAAGGCGTCGCCATCGGGACGCTCATCGGCTCGAACATCACCGACCCGATGCTCTCCGTGGGACTCGCCGCGATGATCAACCCGATCAGCGTGATGAGCACCGGCCTCTTCTATGGCCTCATCATGCCGGCGACCATCGCCTGTGTGGCTCTCTGCCTGCTGTTCATGTGGACCGACTTCAAGTTCAACCGCTGGGAGGGTGGAATCCTCGTCGGCTGTTACGCTGTCTTCGTCTATCTGTTGCTGACCATCTCTGGATAGTGAGCGTACATCTCTCCCGACGTATTGCTTATCGGCGGTTGCCGGCTGGGGCGTCCATGGTCGACTTCTCGCTATCCGAAGAGCAGGAGATGCTGCGCGACCTTGCCCACGATTTCGCCCGCGATGAACTCAGGCCCCACGCCGAGCATTGGGACGAGGCGAGAGAGTTTCCCAAGGAGGCTATCGCCACCCTACACGAACTCGGCCTGATGAACATGCACATCCCTGAGGAATACGGAGGCATGGGGTTCGACACCCTCACTGAAGTGCTGGTACAGGAGGAACTGGCGTGGGGAGACCCGGGATTCGCCACCGCGGCGTACGCCAACGGACTCACAATCGCGCCCTTGATCACCGGGGGGACGCAGGAGCAGAAGCAGAAGTATCTCGGAATGCTCGTCGAGGGACCGGCGACCATCTCCTACTGTGTGACCGAACCGGCGGCAGGCAGCGACGTCCAGGGAATCCGCAGCACGGCGGTGAAGGATGGCGACGATTACATCCTCAACGGCGAGAAGATGTTCATCACCGGGGCGGGCCACGCTGACTGGTTCTTCGTGCTCGCATACACCGACAAGGAGGCCGGCTACAAGGGCATGTCAGCGTTCATCGTCGAATCCGCCTGGGAAGGGGTGAGTCTGGGGAAGAAGGAGGACACCATGGGCCAGCGTGCCTCGGACACCCGCTCCGTCATCTTCGAGAATGTCAGAGTTCCCGCTTCCAATCTCCTCGGGGGTGCGGAAGGAAAGGGCTGGTTCAACGCCATGATCGCCTTCGACCTCTCCCGTCCGAACATCGCCGCTCACGCTGTCGGGCTCGCCCGTGCCGCCTTCGAACATGCGCTCGTTTACGCAGACGAGCGCGAGACGTTCGGAAAGAAGCTGCACGAGCACCAGACGATCCAGTTCATGCTCGCCGACATGAAGACGAACATCGAGGCGGCGAGACTGCTGACTTGGAAGGCCGCCTGGCTGGCTGATTCAGACCAGAAGAACACCGAGGCGGCCGCGCACGCGAAGCGGTTCGCGGCAGACTCTGCGATGCAGGTGGCCATCGATGCGGTGCAGGTGCTCGGCGGCTACGGCTACACCGAGGAGTATCCGGTGGCGCGGCTGATGCGGGCGGCCAAGGTGATGCAGATCTACGAAGGCTCGTCGGAGATTCAGCGGATGATCATCGGCCGCGAGATCACCCGCGACCTCTGATTTCACTTTGCACATGCCCTGCGATTGTCTCAAGAACCCTCTCCCCTCGATTCTCGCGCCATGAGCGCCCACCGAGCAGTGGTTCTGGCGGCCGGTGCCAGCGAACGGCTGGGCCAGCCGAAGCCGCTCGTTCCCGTCCCCACCGAGGGGGGCGATGTCCCGTTGGTCCGCTGGCTGGTAGAGCGGTTGGAGGCGGTGGATGTCGAGGTCGTGGTCGTCACCCGTCAGGAACTGGTCGTCGAGGTGATGCTGGCACTGCCGGGACGAGCGATTGTCATCAATCCGAACCCAGAGAGGGGGCGCACAGGCTCGCTGCAGTACGGCATCAAGGCGCTGCTGGACAGCAAGCGCTCACCGAAGGAACTGCGGGTGCTGGTGGTCCCGGTCGACCGGCCGGGGTTCTCTGATTCCACGCTCGGAATCCTGCTCGAGGCCGATGAATGCTGCTGCCCGGCCAAGGACGGTCGCGGCGGCCATCCGCTGCTGCTCATGCCAGCGGATATCGAGAACATCCTCCAGGCAGAATCCGATACATCACTGCGCGATCTCGTCTCGCCGTTGAAACTGATCGTGTCCGATGCGCACCTGCACCTGAACATCGACGTCCCGAGCGATCTGGTCGCCATGGCTGATTCGATCATGGATTTGTGATAAGAACACGCTGTGGAAGTGCAGCGTACTCTTTTGAGCCGATGTCCTTTGCATCGTCCATCACCATGGGCCTCATCGGATTCATCGAGGGTTTCGGGCCCATTCAACAGGCCTTGATAGCCGGGATATTCACCTGGTTCATGACCGCGGCGGGCGCCGCTCTGGTCCTGTTCTTCAAGGAACTCGACAGAAAGGTCCTAGATGGCATGCTGGGCTTCGCAGCGGGCGTGATGATAGCAGCCAGTTTCTGGTCGCTTCTCGCTCCAGCGCTAGAACTGTCCGAAGGCAAGAATCTGCCAGTGTGGTTCCCGGTACTCGTGGGGTTCATGCTCGGAGGCATCGGCATGAGGGTAATCGACATGTTCCTACCACATCTGCACCCGGGGGCCCCTCCAGAAGAGACGGAAGGCGTCAAGACGTCGTGGCACAGGAGCATGTTGCTGGTCTCCGCGATTACCTTGCACAACATCCCCGAAGGTCTGGCCATCGGTGTCGCCTTCGGTGCTGCCGCCTCTGGGATGAGTGGAGCCACGGTAGGTGGGGCAATCGCATTGGCAATCGGAATCGGAATCCAGAATTTCCCCGAAGGAGCCGCGGTATCACTCCCCCTCAGGCGTGAAGGGCTCTCGAGGAGGGCCAGTTTCTGGTGGGGCCAGCTGTCAGCGACCGTTGAACCCGTGGCTGCGGTGCTGGGAGCCGCGCTGGTGATTGCGGCGGCACCCATCCTGCCCTACGCGCTGGCCTTCGCCGCCGGTGCGATGATCTTCGTCGTGGTCGAGGAATTGATTCCGGAATCTCATCGCGGGGGAAATGGCGACATCGCCACAATGGGAGCCATGGTCGGCTTCGCGGTGATGATGGTGCTGGACGTCGCCTTCGGATGATTGCCGTTACGCAATCACAAAGGCACACTACCTGTTCTCGTATTCGTGACCCACCCTGTGCTGAACTGGGCGACGGCGAATCTCGCTGCTGGCAAGCAGGTGGCGATGGCCACCGTTCTGTCCGCCTCTGGATCGGTTCCCGGCAAGCCGGGTGCGCGCATCGCTCTCACGAGCGACGGTGAAATGTACGGAACGGTGGGCGGCGCGGGACTCGAGTTGCAGGTCGTTGAGCGACTACAAACCATGCTCAACGGGTTAGGTGGGCATCCCGGCGGCGGAGTCGAGACCTTCCAACTCCAGAAAGAGGCGAAGGGAGAGGCGGGAATCCCGCTCGACAGCCTGTGCGGCGGTCGCGTGACCGTCGCCCTCGAGGTGGTCCATCCGATGCCCCATGTGCTGCTGTGCGGTGGCGGACACTGCGCGCAGGCGGTAGCGGCGGTGTGTGACAACCTCGAGTGGAAGCACTCAGTGTTCGATGTCAGACCCGATTACTGTGACGAGGAATCATACCCCGATGCCCGGGAACTGCACCACAACACCGCTGGCGACTTCCTCGCCGACGAGGATGCTGCCTCGCTCGCCCGCTTCTCTGACATACTGCTGCTCGGTCACGATTGGGCCGTTGACGAGGAACTACTGCTCGGTCTGCTCAAGGCGCGGCAGTCCGACCCGGACTCCTGGGGCTCTCGAATCGGTGTCATCGGCAGCAGGAGCAAGTGGCAGGCGTTCTGCAAGGCAGCCGAGGAACAGGGAATCGAAACTGCACTGCTCGATGACGTCGACTGTCCCATAGGGCTCAACATCGGCGCGGAATCACCTGCGGAGATTGCTGTGGCGGTGACCGCCCAGCTCATCTCGAGAATCAAGGAACAGGATCCTCAGGATTCGAACTGGCGGAACGCTTGACATCCCAGAGCATGTAGATGCCCGTGATCATGAGGCTGAGTGAGAACAGGCAACCGCCAAAGGATGCTAGAAAGAGACCGTCGATGGGTGCTTCTCCCCATTCGATGATTCCCCCCGCACTGACCATGAAGCACAGGACACCGGTGCAGATGACAAGTGCGGGAGTGTTCGTCGGGTCCGATGGAATCGGAAGTGATTCAGCATCCAGCTCCTCTCTGGTCTTTCCATGAGTGCCAGGGCCCCAACTCAGTGTGTATCCATCGTTCAAGAGAGCGCTCTGCTCCTCATCGGTCAATCCTGCCGCATCCACCTCGAATGGGTTCTCCTCACCTCGCGCGCTCAGGACTGAGGAGATTCCTGCACGGTCATTCTCTGCCGTGAACATCTGATACGCTCTGTCGAGCAACTGCTCTCGTTCAGAACCCTCTTCTAGATACGAAGCCAGATCGACTCTGCCCCATGCGGACCAATTCGATTCCCGAGCCTCGTCCAAAATACGCATGCCTTCTCGAAGATCCCTCACGGGATCGTCTGACCAAGTGGTGACCGTCGCGGCGTAGCGCAGCAGTTCGGCGTATGCAACGGGGTCCATGGTTCGGGATTCCTTGACAGCTGCCCGCCAGACCTCCTCGTCGTTGTAGGCCTCGTCGGGCACGCTGTATGTTTCACTCACGGTTGCCACAGGCACGATTGACAAATCAGGATTGTGATTCAATCTTCGTTGTAGATAGGCGTCTCGTCGAGGTGGAAGAACAGATTGACCACCCACCACGAGATGAGGTCGAACGACTCGCACAGGTTCTGCTGGCCTGTGCCGTTGTCGTTCTCCATCCA
>CALCOR010000004.1 GCA_937897085.1 uncultured euryarchaeote
GGCTACGCGCTCAGTTTCCTCACGCTTGCCCACGGCGAATGATGCGACATCGCCGTCTGCGGCCTTGAGCACCTCGGTGACGATTCCTTGAGTGAGTGTCCTCTTGCTCTTGTGCGTCGCTTTTGTCGAGCCGAGGGCGAGGTTGCGCAGAGCAGTGTCCATACGCCTGCTCGGAGAACTGTCGACTGCTTTCGGCTGGCTGACTGCGCCGAAGCGGATGCGGGTGGTCTCCTCCATGGGAGCGGAGTTGGTGATGGCATCGACGAACACCTGCAGCGGGTTCTGTCCAGTCTTCTGGGATATCTCGTCGAGCGCCCGTTCGAATGCCTTTGTGGTAGCCATCTTCTTGCCGGTGTAGGAACCCGTGCGCATCAGTCCGTTGATGAAGCGCTCCACGATCGAGAGCTTGTTCTTGCCGAACCACTGATTGGCGTGTCGGCCACCGCTGTGTGGCACACCGACGGTCTTGAGATTGACGTAGGGAGATATGCCCGGGTCTGAGCAGGTCACTTCGGTCGCATCCCACTTACCGAATACCAGTGTTCCGATGCCTGCGATTGGGATTTCCGGTTCAGGTTCCGGTTCCGGTGCCACCTCAGCCTCAGGGGCATCCTCGTCGAAGGTCTCTTCCTCGCGTTCCTGTTCATCGTCGGCCATACTAACACCTCAGCGGATCGGCTTCTCCTTGCGCCCGCGCACCATCTCATCTAGAGATACGCCGTTTACCTGGATGACCTTGTAGCGCACGCCCGGAATGTCGCCGTACGACCGTCCCATGCGCCCACCAATGCCCTCGACCATCACTTCATCATGCTCATCGATGAAGTTTATTGCACCGTCACCGGGGGCGAATGCAGTCAGTTTGTTGCCGGTGCGAATGAGGCTGATCTTCAAGCACTTGCGAATGCCAGAGTTGGGCTGCTTGGCTTCGACGCCAACCTTCTCGATGACGATTCCCTTGGCTTGGGCGCTGCCACGAAGAGGGTCGTGCTTGAGCACTCCACCCTTGGTTTTCTTCTTCGCCTGCCTCTTCTTGTAGCGACGATCGGACCAGCGGTACTTGTTGCGTTCCTGCTTCATCTTCGAGCCAGCGAAGAGTCCCCTACCCATGTATCCACCTTGGAGCAGCCCGCCGACCTGCCGTGCGTATATGAGGGTGATGGCTTGTGAATGATGGACACGGCGGCAGAAAGCCTCGTCAATGTCATTGCACAGCCACCTGATGACCGCACATGATGCAGGTGCTCACAGGGTACCCCCAATGTTGATGCAGGTCGGACTGGTCGATTGAATAATGGCGTTCAGGGACCATCTTACCGGCGCGGAGAGAATCTCTGAACCGACGAGTGTCGTCACTGAGATCAGAGAACGAACTGCCCAATCCGGGGGCACAGCGCTGCTTTTCGAAAACCTGCCAGGCAGCCCAGGGCATCGTGCTGCCGTGAACGTGTGCATGCGCGACAATCTGGCACGCGCTTGGAATATCGACCCTTCGGAACTCGTTGACCTGATGGGATGGGCGATGGAGAATCCAAGTAATGACTTCGTGATTCTTGAGGTGGAATCGGCACCTGTGATGGAGTGCTCTATGGAACCGGTCGACCTCACTCGATTGCCAATACCCTGGCACTACCCCGAAGACCGCGGACGCTACATGTCTGCCAGCATGGTCATCGCTGAGCATGCTGGTGTACGAAACGTCTCCTACCATCGGCAGTTCATCCGTGACAGCGACCACGTTGTCGCCCGCCTAGTGCCCCGTCACCTGACCGAGATGGTGGATGCCGCCAGAGCAGACGATGAGACAGTGAGCATCGGTGTGGTGAACGGGGCTGACCCCACAGTTCTGCTGGCTGGGGCGATGTCGTTCAGCGAACCACTCGATGAGTTGACGGTTGCCAACAGCCTGCACAAGCGAGTCCATGGCCGTCCGTTGGAATTGGTGTCATTGGAGAACGGCATCATGATTCCCGCAGGTGCTGAATATGGGATGGCCGCGACTATACTGCTCGAAGATGATGACGAGGGGCCGTATGTTGACATCACAGGTACGGTCGATGATGTGCGCCAGCAACCGGTGTTCACCATCGATAGTCTGCACCACCGTAGTGAGCCAATCTTCCATGCTATTGTTCCCGCTGGAGCAGAGCACCTGGCATTGATGGGATTACCCCGCGCGCCCACGATCAAGGCGGCTGTGTCAAATGTGTGTGAATGCCATGATGTCGTGCTCGGGGAAGGTGGATGCGGCTGGCTGTCGTCGGTGATATCGATAACTCCGCGAACTGAGGAGGAACCGCGGGCAGCCATCATGGCCGCATTCGAGGGACACCCTTCGATGAAATCAGTGACCATCGTCGACTCGGACATTGACATCTCTGACCCTCAGAGAGTCGAGTGGGCGTTGATGACCCGATGGCAACCAGATCGGGACACGGTGATCCTGTCCAACCAGCGAGGCAGCAGCCTCGACCCGACCCGCACCCAGGACGGAATGACCTCGAAGATCGGATTTGACGCCACTATTCCACTCGGGGCAGACCGCAAACCATTCACTTCAGTATTGTGAGTGCACCCAACAGCGAAGGGGAGAAAGGGCGGCACGCCCCCAACCGCGCTGAGGTGAGCATATGGAGCGCAGTTCGGCTGACCTGTTTCACCCTAGGCGGAGCCTCGGTAATCGTCATCGAACTCAGGCGATTAAATTCCTGGATCTTGCCAACACAGACCCTGAACGCCGAGACCAGAATCTCAGTTGGGCAGAGCAGAACGCACGTCAATCCGTGCTGCACGATTTCACCAACGAGTTGAACTGGACCGTGCTCGCAGATGTCAAGCGCAATGGCGGAGATGCCAGTGGTCTCCGTGCCGTGCTCGAGGACCTGTTCTGTGTCCTCGGAAGGGACCCTGAACTGCTCTCGCAACTCGATGACATCGACATGCTGGAGGCTGGCTGCGAACTGCTCAACGGAGCGCTAGACGCTGACCCGCTGGACGCGGACGCATGGTGGGAGTGCAACGGTGGGAACGATGAGCTAGATGAATTCGAGCAGCGGATGTTCAGGCTGGATCTGTCGGACCCACGTGCGAACGTGATCTTCGGGAGGAGATTGGAACGTGTTCGCGCAGGAGGAGATGAAGAGCGGTTCATCAGGTTGGTTCGTCGCTTGTTGGCCCATAGACCGGTCAACCATGAGGCATGGGGGGAACTCGGCAGACTGCATGAGCGGCGCGGCGAGTACGATGAGGCGTGGTTCTGCTACGATCAGGCCCAAGCCCACTTCCCTCAGGTTCCGCTTCGCGACCGGTTCAGGGATCGCATTACACAGGCGATGGACCGCGCCGGGCAGCAATGGAGTGCTCCCGACCAGGATGCACGTGAACAATTCCTCAGCAAGATGCAAACTCTGGCTCTCAAGGTGAGCCCTCCCGAAATTCAGCCAGTAACGGAGGATGGCGTCGAAGAGGAGACGGTCGGAGATGATGAACAGGAATTGACCCGTTTGCTCGATACAGGAGAAGCAGCGGCTGCATTCTTCCTCGCCCGCAGGCTCGTGACCAGAGGTGAATCGTGGGCCAGTGAATGGCTGGAACGCGCCAGCGCCCAACTTCAGGATGATCCTGGTTGATCGTCTGGATGCTCGAGCATCTGCAGCAGTTGTGTATCGGTGATGTCCTCGGTCTGCATCAATTGTGCCTCGAATTCCTCTCTCCCCAACACCCGTGAGGCCTCCAACATCAATTGGAGGTCTGGGCGGTCAGACCCCGACACACCTCCGTCCCAAGAATCAGCTATGGCATCATACGCGAATGCAACATCTTCGGGATGGCTGTTGAGTACGAATTCCTGACCCACCTTTCGCGGAGATGATTCCTCGACTCGTGTCTGCATCATGGGGGCCTTCTCATTCACGTCAGCCAATGCGAGATTCAACCAGATCAGTGCCGCTTCGACCGCAAGACCAGGCAGCCCAGCCTCTGACAGTCCGTGCAAGGCCACCCACGAGTGGCGCAGAGCCGATTCATGATCCTGAAGGTGCATCTGAAGCCGAGAGGCAGCCAAGCGGCTCAACGCGACGGTTTCAACCAGATGCGGTCCATGTCTGCTGATCTCGCTGTGCATGGCAAGGGCCATCATCCACTCAGCTCGGGTTTCATGCCACGCGGCCATGTTCAGCAGTGCAACGCCATGTGCAGCGCTGCCTTCGTCCACGACCTTCAGCCGCTCCATAGCCCACTTGAGATCGACTCCAGCCTCCTCCTTTTCACCGAGTGAGTATCGGAGGAGACCCCACTCCATCCGTGCCCTCGCCTCGAGTCGATGGTCTCGACTCCCACTCTTGCGGCAATTTTCGACACAGGACCGAATCGACTCACTGGCGGCGTCTGCATTGTTGGTGACTTGGGCGCGACGGAAGTTGACGAAATGCAATTCAGCCTCGCTCAGAAGGGGGACCAAGGTGGACACCAGTTCCTCCTCCTGTTCTGCTGCAGCATGTTCTGCGACAGCCAATCGCTCATCCTCGCCCAACTCAGCGATGTCGAGCGTGTTCGCACGCCACTGCTCGACTCGTTCCAATGAGGTATCCATGTGCTTACCATCCTTCCCGGCGGGTGGCTGACAGATCTGCGATGAACCCTGATTGTGCGGTGATCTCGGGAACATCACCCGACCACCCCGCAGCCCCAGGGTGGCCGCCACCCTGGCCTCCGATTCTTGAGGCGAGCCCATCCATCAATCCCCCTAGGTCGACCCCTTGGCGTACAGCACGTCGACCTGCGCGCGACACAAGCCGTACCTCGTCCTTCGTCTTGCGCACCACCAACGCCACATCGGCTCCAGCCGCCAGCAGCGCCCTCGCAACCACTCCTTCGTGCGTCGATGCCGAGGTGAGCAGCAGGAACCAATCGCCAGCCTGCTCGACCTGAACTCGATTCAGGGCGCGAGATACGGCGACCTTCTGGGAATAGTCGAGATCAACCCGTTCGAGTTCTTCTATGAATCCCGAGAAGTCGACTCCTCCTCCTTCTACCAGTCTTGCGGCAGCAGCCAGCGAGGCTGCGTTGGCATGTCGAAAGCGACCGGTGTCAGTGACTATGCCTGCGAGCAGAAGGCGCCGGATTGAATCGTCGAGCGTGTCGGGACGGTATCGCTCAAGGTAGGCGAGCACGATCTCAGCTGTGGATGACGTGGCCCAGTTGAGGTGCAACTCGGCGGTTCGCCAATCAGAACCTCCGCTGTGATGATCCAGAACACACACTGGGATGTCGGCTGGAAGATCCAACCCCAGTTGACTGGGTGAGGCCGCGTCGACGACGAGAACACCCCCCAACTTACGCGGCCATAGAGGACGTGATCCGTCCATGCGGGTGAAGTCGCTTTGTGAGCGGAGTGTCACTGCGCTGGCGATTGCTGAGACATGAACTCCGCAGGCTCGTACCTGCGGACCGAGTGCTTGAGCGAGGGCACATGCTGAGCCGACAGTGTCCATGTCTCCATTGAGATGAGTAACCACTGCCAGCGCGCCGGTATCGCACGACCGCTCTATCCAGTTGTGCAGTCGTTCGAGTTCATCAGCATCCTCTGTCACGCCGATCCCTCGAACTGCTCGACCACCTGTCCATATTGATCCCTCAACTGCTGTTCACGCTCCTCTAGCCGTTGCTGGTGCTCCTGTAGTTTCTCGATGCTGGTGCTCAGTTCGCTGATCAATTCGACGCGGTCCTCGACCTCGAGTAGGAGTGGGCCCATCTGTCGGTAAACGGGGCGGTCGACGGGTTGCTTCTGCAGCGCCTCCAGGCTGCCCTCCAGCTCGCGTACCTGTGCGCTCACGGTCGCCACCTGCTGTGCCGCAACCTGCAGTTCCTGTGCCAAGGTCTGCAGTTCGGTCCTGAGGTCTGCGGGTTCGGTCATGCGCTCACTCCACCTCCGTGGATGGTCCGTGGGAGGCGTCAACGGAAATCAGCGCTTCGGAAGCGGCCTGCAGCGATCGCAACGTGGAATTCAAGCGAGCGCGCAGGTCAGAGATGCTCTCTCCGCGCACCGTGACCATAAGCGAATCACCCTCGATGGATGCACCAGCATCCTCTGACTGAATACAAGCGAACAACCCCTGTATCTGATCAGTATCAGAGAGCCGAAGCGTCGCTGTGCACGACTCACTCTTCTTCGCTGGTGGCGTCATCGTCTCCCTCAGTGGCGACTTCCATCAGTGGCGAGTCAGAATCATCGGATTCCTCGGCCCGCTGACGCTCGAATTCGACAGCCGCCTGCTGAGCGATGACCGCCATGTCGGTGGCAGTGGCTCCCTCAACGGAACGGCGAACAATCCTCTGGTTGGCGACGGTGGCTCGCGTGAACGGCTCCCAGACCCCACCAGCGAACGTGTGGTCACACTTCTTGCAGTTCCATACCCCCGCAGCAACGCGTTTGACCTTAGGATACTGGCAGACGGGGCATGTGTACGACTGCTTGAGGCGCTTGATCACTGAAGTTGCACGGCGGCGTACGCTAACGCCGTATCGCGGACCGAAGCGAGCACCAAGTCCGACTTTCTGTGTCCTGCGTGACATCTCAATCCTGCTCCAGACTCTCCACCAGTTCCATCAGTTCGTCACGACGTGCACGTGCAGCTTGCATGATATCGTCAAACTCCTCGGATGTGAACGCACCCCTCAGACCCTTCTGAAGGGAGTGAACGTGACCTTCGTCGCCTAATGTGATGTGGATGCGCTCGTCTCCACCGAGTTCCTCCTCACCGTTTGCATCATAGACGAAGCGACCGCCTACCTTGTGATACGAGCACATGATCGGGGTGCAGGAGAGTTCGAGCGGCACATCCTCGCCTACGTCGAATCGCTCGGCCGGTAATGTGGCGTTACGCAGCGCAACGATGGCTGCGAGCGCAAAGGCGTCGAACAGGTTGCCGTCATCAGAGATAGCGTGCAGGTCGATGATTACCTGCCATGCCTTCTCTCCAGGCAGAATGCACAGGCCGTTGACGTCGATGCAGCCAGATTCGCGGATGCCGCGGTCAACGACGCGTCCGAGTTCAATCGATTCCTCGCTCGGTGGTCCTGGCTCCCAGTTGCGTCCGGCAATCGGCCGAATCTCAGCGCTGGTCATCAGTCCGCCCTGATCTGGGCGGTCAGAGTAGGGGGTCATGATCTGGAACTTGACGCCGGCATAGACGATTGTGTCACCCATGCGCACGCGCGCAGAACCCTCGGCGCGCTCAATCGGGTTGACCTCTACCTCAATCGGACGTCCTTCCAGGCGGCCACGACCATCGACTCGCTCATCGCGCTGTGCCAACTCATTGAGGTGGTCGCGCAGCAGCCCGGGTACCAGTGGAATGCCCATCA
>CALCOR010000005.1 GCA_937897085.1 uncultured euryarchaeote
TCCGCCACTGATCTGACCGGCAACGGCGACCACTGGTTCGTCAAGGTAATCGACCCATCGTTCGAGGGTATGCGCCCCCTGCCTCGCCAGCGACCAATCCTCTCGCACTTCAAGCAGTTCATCCAATCAAATATCGTTCACGCGCTCGACCTGAAGTGTTGGACCCCTGAGCAAGCAGCCCAGAAGGAGGAGGATGGCTTGTTCCACCCCCACCAACAGGATGATTTCGTGGGTCTTCACGTGCGGCGCGTGAGAAAGGAGGAATGAGCATGGCAGATTTTAATTGGACCCCGGAAGAACTCGACGAACTGGTGAACGGCAACCGCTTGGTGCTGTTCATGAAAGGCACCCCCGAGCAACCCGAGTGTGGGTTCTCCTCCCGCGCCGCGATGGTCTTCCAGCAACTCGAAGAGCCCTTCGTAACTGTCAACATCCTGATGGATCCTCGAGCGATTCCCTCGGTCTGTGAATGGTCCGACTTCCCCACCATGCCCCAATGCTATGTTCATGGGGAGCTGATTGGTGGCTCCGACATCGCGCTAGAGATGTTCGAGTCCGGTGAGTTGCAGCAGATGCTCACCGATGGCGTCTGATGTGGTCATCGACCCAGCCTCATTCGTCTGGTTGCTGTTCGGCGACATCAGTCTCTTCGGTTGCGGCTGACCCACCTCTTCCAGCGACCGCGAAGGCCAGTGCTAGGACGACCAGCGAGGCGAGGGCTGCTGCGCCTGCCGCCCCCATGACCGCGCTTGGCTGGGTCGGAATCAGATAGAGGCAGGCCACGCTGCTGACTGCGATTCCCGTCCACAGGATTCGAGTGTAGTTCCACGGACTGTCTCCGACTTGGATGAGCGCCAAGGAGGGGCTTGCCATCGCATGGAATAGCCATGCGAGCATCAAGGCGAGGAAAGGCCTCTGGACAGACTCTGCATAATCGGGGAAGAGCGCCTCGAATGCGAACGGCCCAACCCCGACTCCAATGATCGCACCGACACCGGAGAGCAGAGTGCAGGCGAATAGGGCCCGCTTGTAGCGATGTTTCAACTTCTCGAGATCGTTGCGAACCTCCCCAAACCAAGAGAGCAGGATAGCTCGCAGCGAGAGAATAGGTCCGTATCCCGCGATGAATCCGAGCCAGGCGATTTGGAATTCGGCCACATCCGTCGGCGTTGCGAACACCCCGAGCAACAACTTCTCGATGCGCACATTGACCACCAGCGCCGCCGAAGCGAACAGGAAGGGCAGACCTGCTCCGACCAACTGCTGACTGCCCATCTCAGCCGTGTCAGGTGGCTCATCACCGGAATCGGACGCCTGCGGGGCGACCTTGGAGAGATAGAGGTAGAGAGCGAGAGCGAGCGCGACGAGCGGTCCAACGGCGGTGGCGATTGCAAATCCGAGCAACTCCCCAGAGGCAAACCCTACCATCAGGATGGCTACGGTTCCACGGTCGGCGATTCTCACGAACGCCTCAAGTCTCGCCTCACCAACTGCCCGCAAAGCAGTCCTGTGGGCATAGGTGATGACCTGAACCACGGCGGAGAAGCA
>CALCOR010000006.1 GCA_937897085.1 uncultured euryarchaeote
GCCCGCACAGGGAGTGCACCACCACATCCAGAGCGGACGGTTCTGCGGGGGTTGCGGCGTCGGAGTTGAGCAGCAGTGGCGTCACTGCCCGGTGTGCAGCACCAGTTTGTGAGTGCACGGACAGGTCAGACGACCAGGTCGCCTTTGTGCAGCACGCAGAAGTCGTCTATCATCACCTTGGGATCACGTAGAACCCCGGTTACGTGAATGCCCACCGAGGCTGAGCCACCCAGATTGGTGTTGTCACCGATGGCGAAGTAGCACGTTCCGCGCACCTTCTCGTCCTCAAGCACGTTGCCAATCAGGCGCGCGTTGGGATTCATCCCGAAGCCGAATTCGGCCACCGTCCACAGCAGGTCCTGCTCCTTCGGACTCAAGCGTTCTGCCGCTGCCTCGTACTGCTCTCTGACCTCGTCTGCGATGTCATCGCCTTCGATGTGGGTAATCAATCCGTCCTCCACATGGAGCACCAACGGCTCGTCGAGCAGCGTTGAGTCCCACGAGCCGTCGATGACGATGCGCCCGTTCATTCGGCCTTCGCGCGGCATGATGAACACCTTGCCGGCCGGCAGATTGGACACTTGGGTCGGTCGGCTCAGAATTCCGTTGTCTTCGAGTTTCCACTTGCGCGGCTCGACCCTGAACTCGACGTCGGTTCCAGCCTCTGAAGTCACTCTCACGTTGCGCTTCTTGCGCAGCAGTCCGCCGACCTTGGTGATGTCCCGCTTGACCTCGGCGAAGTCGGCGGTCATCCCGCCCTTGGTGAATATGTCCAGCGTGATTCCCGGCATCGTTGCGATGCGAGCGCTCTCCTTGCGGGCGGCGGTGTGCGTGGCGCGCGTGTGCGTGAGCGAGTAGCGGGTCGGTGCGAGCACGATGTGCTGCCTGCGCATCAGTTCAGCGACCGGAGCGGGTGGCTCTTCGCCGTGCTGGCTGGTCGACGGCATCATCACCATCAGCACGCGATCCGAGATGCGCGTCGACGCCTCGTAGAGCGCCTGACCAATCTCCGCGGTCTCTGGGTCCGTGATCACCAGAACGTTCTCCCAGGAACGCATCTGCATGCAGGTGCTGACCACCATGTCCGCAGAGGAGGCCAGCAGTTCGGAGATGTCCTCCTGTTCTGGTTCGACATCGACCTCTTCCGACTTGGCCTTCTTCGCGGGCTTCTTCTTGGGCTTCTTGGCCTCCTCATCCGCTTGCTTCGACTTACGGCGGGCCATTGCATCTCCGACCCGAGCCCACGGTGGGCACTATTCAAGGGTGCGTCTGACAACCTTGGAACCGTACGTAAAATCGTTGAACCACGCTGGTTATGCCGGGAGTCCAGTTCTCACAGTCCAACATGGACCGCGTGGCACGCTACCGCTTGCTTGTCCTGCTTACTATCGCCGGCCTGGCCATAACCGTCGTACAGGGGCCCGCGTTGCTCGAACTGCTGCAGCCGGAACAGGCTGCAGAGGACACCACCTATTCCGGGGAAGAGGCGTTGACAATGGATGACGGGGATGCGGATTCCGATCAGTCAGAAGACGAAGAGGCGGGCATGGCGCCCGCGCGTGATGAGGAACCTGCGCCGGGTGCTACATCGTCAGATGGAGGTGGATTGGCCATCGCCCTGCTCGCAAGTCTGCTCATTGCTCTGATGACCGTGGGCATGCTCAGCGGCCTCGGTGTCGGGCTTGCCGTCAGCGAAGGGGTCCGCACAGGCGTCCTGTTGGCGCTCGCCGGACCGCTGCTCGCTCGATTCAACAGGGGAGAGCGCGACGTACAGACGCGCGGGCGCATCGCCGGTTTCGTGGAAGCGCATCCAGGCATACACTTCTCGGCGCTGCGCGATGCGCTGGCGCTCGCCAACGGCGTCACCGCCCACCATCTGTACCAGTTGGAGAAGCAGGGTGACCTGCTCAGTTGGCAGGACGGCCGCCGCCGGCGTTACGCGGTGTCAGGACTTGATCCCAAACGCCTCGATGAGCTGGAACACCCGGTGACGGGAATGCAACTGGCCATCCTCGAACTGTTGTCTGAGCGTAGTGACATAGGCCTTACCGCCACCGACATGCGTGTGCGCCTGGAGGCATCACGGCAGTTGATGTCCTACCACCTGAGCCAGTTGCGAGAACGGGAACTGGTCGCACGCCAAGGCAAGGGCAGGAAAGCCCTGTGGCAACTCTCCGATTCCGGAGAGAATCAACTCTCAGCCATCCGCGAATCCGCACTTGCCTGAATTGTTCGTCCAATCAGTGAACCAACTCGCTTAATGTAGTCAGATAGGTGGCCCCGTCATGAACAGAACCCCCCGAACGGCGATGCTGGTTCTCACGACCATGCTGCTCGCAGGCTGCCTCGGCGGCTTGGATGACTTCGTGGAAGAGTGGGAAGAGAAAGAACAGGGTCAGATGAACTGGATCGCCCCCGAACTGGATCTTGGATATCGTGTGCGTAGTTCACCCGTGCTCGAAAGGTATGACAGTTGCAGCGCGCTCGAGAACGACCTGCGCGACTCACTAGCCGAGGAGATGCTCGTCTCACTCGACCAGGCATCCTACTGGCATTGGTACTCGTGGGGCTGGCGCGGCGGAATGGAAGATGACATGGTGGTGTTCGACGGCGACGGCGGAGCCCCAGTGGCCGAGTCCGCAAACAGTGGGCAGCAGTCCATGGACTCCTCAGAGCCACCGAGCACTTCAGGTGCGGACCGCTCAGGCGAGTACTCTGAAACCAACAACCAGGAGCAGGGCGTCGACGAGGCGGACTTCCTGAAGACAGACGGCCACCACATCTACATGATCAACAATGGCAGGCTGGTCATTCTCGGAGTTCCTGAGTACGGTCAGGTGACGCTCGTGTCCAACATGACTCTCGAAGGCTCCCCGATGCAGATGCTCGTAGCTGGGAACAAACTCGTGATCATCTCATACGTCTCCTACTGGAATCTGGAGGAAAGCGACCCACTGCGCGCCGAACTGATGGTCACCGAGGGCGACTACTGGAACTGGCGCGTCTCGAGCATGGTCAAATTCACCGTCGTGGACATCAGCAACCGCTCCGCCCCGGTCATCGACCGCGAAATCTACCTCGAGGGTTCCTA
>CALCOR010000007.1 GCA_937897085.1 uncultured euryarchaeote
CACCGATTTCTTCTGCTGCTTCTTGTCCGTCGTGCTGGACGCCTTGGACTTCGAACTCTTCGGCTTCGAACGCTTCGAGCGCTTCGAACCAGACGTGGAAATCTCGCTGTCGGGCATCCGCATCCCCTCTGACTCAAGGGCGCTACGCGCCCTCTTCGTCATCAAATGCTGGGATAGGGGGGCTGAAAAAGCCCACGGGTCCAAAACCATACGAAAACAGGATTTGCGTGGGTGCAGAATCGGCTTTGGTCTGCGGTAGCGGCGCGCCCCAAAGGAGATGAGCGGGGACCGGTGAGAAGCGGGCATGGGCGGCGATGAGGAAGTAGGTGTACAGCGACGCTATGCGCCCAAGTCAATCTGCTTCGGATGTGGGCCGGCCAATGAGAAAGGTCTGCGCATCGACTCCAAGCGCAGCGAGAACGGCTTGGAACTCTGGTTCACCCCATCAGAAGAGCATCAGGCGTTCCCAGGAATGGTGAATGGAGGCATCATCGGTACTCTGCTCGACTGTCACGGCAACTGGGTGGCGGCGATCGCGCTGATGGACTCACACGGAGAAGACCACCCCCCCTGCACGGTCACAGCCTCGTACTCGGTTCAACTGCGCAGGCCCACCCCTGCCAACACCCCCCTGCACGTCACAGGAGAGGTGCTCGAACTCATGGAGGACCGTGCCCGGGTGAGCATGCAGCTGATGGCGGATGGCAAGTTGTGCGCCAAGGGAGAGGGGCTGTTCGTCTCGGTGAACGAGGGCCACCCGGCATACCACCGCTGGGACTGACGGAACCCCCATACGATCACCGGAAGACAACCAATACTGCCTCATCATTGAAGGCTGGCGACACCCGCGTGAGTCCCGATGACTGTCGAACTGCCACCCGGTCAGCAACGCTTGCAGATCGAGTTCGCGCCGATGGAGATGGATCCGGTAGAGGAAACCACGACTCATGGGGGCCTCAACGGACTGCGCAACAGGGTGCTCGGAATCATGGCCACGATTCCTGAACTGGCAGATATGGACCTCTGTGGGCTGAAGGATGTGCCTCTCGGCAGGTTACGACGAGATGCGACTCGATTGCACGGCGTTTGTCGCTATCACAAGAGAAGGCGCGCCGCGGCTGACGGGCTCGGACCTAGTGATGTTCGCGAGGTTGCATTGCATCCACAGGTGATGGAGGAGGAGTGGGAGGAGTACGCCTCGTTCCTACTGTTCCACGAGTTCCTGCACGCTCTCGGTCATGTTCACCATGACAGAAACTTCCGGAAACTGGAATCAACTTGGCCGAATGCAGAAGCACATGACCTTCAGAAGACCTTCGCACGGCACATTCGTGACGTCAACTGGCGTTGGTCGTGGACCTGTCCTAAATGCGGATGGTGCTGTTCCCGCTCGGTTCGGGCCGCCGGACGCTATCGCTGCCGCACCTGTCGCGTTCCGCTTGTCGATGTGCCGGCGGACACCGCCTGACGAGATCGAGCTTGCGAACTCCACGCAGAGCGAAAACCCAAACCGGACAGGGTTCTCCGCTCGCTCATGGAGCGAGCGAGCGCGACCCGCCCGCATGCACGCCCAGAGCGCACCCGCGATGGGCGCGCCGCCCGCATCGTGCTCATGTGTGCGATGCTCGGCCTGCTCCTGCCGGCGCCGGTCGCTGAGGCCGAGTTGAGTATCGGTGAGGCGACGCTCAATCTGACCTGCCTGACTGAGTCATCATGCCTGTTGGGCAACGAAGCGACCGGGCTGGACAGCATCAGCCGTCAGGAATCGGCGGCGACGCCCCTCAACCCGGTGGTCGTGCGATTGGAATTCCCGATGGCTCCGGACCAGCGACAGATGTCCCTGCTGCCACCGACGCTCGACGAGTTGGTCATCGACCTCATCGTGCGGGAGGATGTCGGCGGACTCGCAGCACCCGACATCGTGGTAGATCTGCGCCTCGGCCCCAGCCAGAACCAGTGGACTATCCCTGCCGACACGACTCTGACCCAGCAACAGGGAAGATACCACATCGAGAACGAGGAACTGAATCTCGACCGCGGCAGGTTGCTGCGCCCTGGCAACCCGGTCAGCCTGACGCTGTCCTTCGAGATCGATCAACCAGTCACATGGGAGCTCCGCCTGCGCAGCGACTCGTGGCTCACGCTACCCGTTGAATGGAGTGCCGACGTCGACAGCGCGAACATCGACGAGCCGAGCAGCGCCGGCGATCCTGTGGAACTCGAGATGGTCGAGCAGATCCAGCAGGGAGCATTGCTCGACGCCGACCAGGACTGCTACACATTTCCCATCGAGGACAACGTGGAGGCCCTGACCCTGCACGTGAGTTGGAAGAGCGTTCCACTCGAGATAGAGCAGCCGCACACTCCACCTGACCTGATCAGGGAGGGAGGGAACTCGCCACGAAACCCGGCCGTGAAGACGAGCTACGAAGGGGGAGAGACCGTGTCGGAGATACGCTATGAAGAACCTCGCAAGGGTGAATACCTCGCCTGCTGGACTGGCCTCTCAAACCACTTCCAGGCCTACTCCTGGTTCGGCAGACTATCCTACGAGGGCATCGGCAGCACATCACCTTCTGACTTCACTGGAGACGCCAGCTGGCTCTCCGGCCAGGCCCATGTGGGCAGCAGCGAAGAATTCCAGCAGTCCGGAGGGGCGGGCGTGTTCACATTGCTGCTCGCTCTGCTCGGCACCGGCGCAGGAATCTCCGGGTTGGCGTTCGCCTCGAACAATCGCTGGTCGAAACGGCTGTTGATCCCGTTAGCACTGGTCTTGCTGGTGGTCGGGGGTATCGCATCGCCCATCTGGGCGATGACCGATGAAGCGCCGCGAGCGCGCGAGGTGCTGCTCGACGACCTCATCGAGGCACGATTGGCGGGCATTGAGAGGGCTGGGCTGGACAGCGGGCATGCAGCGGCAGTGAGTGGCATGTTCGGTGTGAAGCCGGGCGAGAACCTGCGCTTGCGCTTGCACGTGGTCGGTGCGCACCCGACTGACGACGGTCGCTGGCAGGTGCACGTCGAGGAACTCGAGCAGGTGCGACTGGACAACTACGTGTTCGGCTATCTCAAGGACAACCCGATGACCGACATCGACAAGGTACGCTTCATCTTGGCTGCCGGTCGTCTGCTCACGCTCGACCTGCTGATGCTCGAGGCGCTGCTGATCGTCGATGAACCACCCGAGGGAGAACTGTTGCACATCGACTGGAGCATGGCGGCGGCCAACGGGGCAGGCACCGCCGCGGATCCGGTCTGGACCAGCAGACCGGATTCCATTTCGCTGACTGACTGGACCCGTCTGCAGAATGACCTGTATCCAATACTGCTGACCATCTCCTACTGTGATTGCGGCATCGACGGCATGGAAGTCTCGTACATGGGGAACAGCCGCCTTCAAGGAGGTTCAATCCCCAGTTCAGAGGGAATTAACGTCGCTGATGGATTCGTAGCCAAGGAGGGGATGTGGGTGACCGGTGGAATCCTGCTGCTGCTTGCCGCCGGTGGGATCGAATGGTATCGTATGCGTCAGACCCAGGAACTCTCTGAGAAGATGTTCCGCTGATTCAGCGGACAGCGGTGATTCAGTTTCAGACACGGCCCAGGACGTCGTCAAGCATCTTCTTCTCATCGTCGTCGATGATGCCATCTTCGAGTGCGTCGCGGATTTTCTGCATGTCCTCCTCGGACAGTCCCGCCGAGCGTCCTGAACCCTCAATGAGCGCCATCTCAGCCGCGGTCGCCTTCCCGTCCCTGATGGCTGCGTTGATGGCTGCGCGGGTGGCGATCTTCGCCGCATCGCGCGGTGGAATGTCCAGCATGTCACTGAGCATGGACAACTCATCGAGTTCAATGTCGGTGAGCACTCCATCCTCGTACGCCGCCTGATAGGCTTCCAGCAGGAAACTGCCGTACTGGTCTGGGTGAAGCAGAACGTCGCGGATGAGGCCATAGTCAACGCTGCGCTTGGAAGGGGAAGTCAATTCCAGCGTCGCCAAGCTGCGGCGCATCTCCTTCACACCCATATCCTTCAGGCCGTGTCCGATCCATGACAGGCCGAGCGCGGTGACGCCGCCGCCGAGCCACTGCATGGTCGACGATTGGAGGAGGCTGCCGGGATTGATCATCTGATGCAAGCCGATCATGACCAGCAGTGAGCCCCAGAACACCTCCAGCCAGTCGTTGATGTCCGGTTCATCGTCGAACACCTCGAGCCGTTCCTCGACGAGTTGCTCGACGCTGCCATCCTCGGCCATCGCCCTGCTCAGTCTGCCTGAGCCCTTCAACGTATCCGCTTTCGTTCCGCACATCCACGGTCGTGCCTCTGCCACCCTGCTGCTCTCGCGGTTTCTCACCGCTATCCTCTTGGGCGGCGGCGTGTGGATGAGGGTCATGCCTGACGGTGACGAGGTTCAATTGGCGGTATCGGAACTCGACCTGCCTCAGGATGTTCTGGATTTCATCGCTGAAGGATGGGGTATCGAGCGGTTGTATCCGCCACAATCGGAGGCTGTCCCATACGCTCTCGCGGGGGATAACCTGCTGCTGGAGATACCAACAGCCAGTGGGAAATCATTGGTGGCGTACATGGCCATCCTGCGCAAATTGCTGGTCGACGAACCCGGCAGTCGCGCGGTCTACATCGTGCCGTTGAAGGCACTGGCGTCGGAGAAGGTAGAGGAGCTCCAGCAGGCGGGTGACGCACTCGGCCTGAATGTGGGCATCGCCATAGGTGACCGCACTGGTGAGGCGGTGCGCGTCGATGACGCCGATGTGCTCGTGTGCACATCAGAGAAATTCGATTCGATGCTGCGCAACCGCGATGATCTGCTAGAACGAGTCAGCATCGTGATCGCCGATGAGGTGCACCTGATTCATGATGCGAGCCGTGGGCCGACGCTCGAAGTCAATCTGGCGCGGGTGCGAGACGTTCGTCCGGACGCTCAGATCATCGCGCTGTCGGCGACGGTGGGCAACGCCGCCGACCTCGCCGACTGGCTCGACGCCACCCTGATCACCTCGGACTGGCGTCCGGTTACATTGCAGTACGCCACCGAGTGCAATCTCGAGATTGAGGTTCGACGACAGGTCACCGCAGGAGACGATGAAGGCACGCTACCTGCTCCACGAAAGATTCCAGGCAAGAAAACCCAGCCTTTGGAAGCGATACTCAACGATGTGGTGGCGGATGGAGGGCAACTGCTCTGCTTCGTCTCTACAAGAAGATCGGCAGTGAGTGCGGCAACCAAGTTGGGCGAGCGCATCCGCGCCCAACTGGAGCGAGATGAGGACGCGGTGGACAGGCGAGCCCTGCTCGATGGGCTGGCTGACAAGTTCCAGCGAGGAGAGGACTCGTCGAGCCTCGCAGACAAGTTGGCTGAGGCGATCCGCGGCGGGGTGGCGTTTCACCATGCCGGACTGACGCCCCGTCAGAGGCGATTGGTCGAGGACGCTTTCCGCGAACGGACGCTCAACTGCCTCGTAGCCACTCCGACCCTGGCGGCGGGGGTGAACCTGCCCGCACGCAGAGTGCTGGTGCGTGACCTGCGCCGTTGGGACGGCAGCGGCAGCAAACTCCTGAGCGTCATCGAAGTGCAGCAGATGCTCGGTCGCGCCGGCCGGCCGCGACATGACAACCTGGGGGAGGCGTGGATCCACTGCAAGAACCACGAGGACGCAGATACCCTCGCGGAGTACTATCTCAACGGGGACCCGGAAGAGGTCGTCTCCAAACTGCACATGGAAGCCCCCATGCGCATGCATGTGCTCGCCGCCATCGCAACCGGTGGACTTCGTTCGCGTTGGGCGATCGGCCGCTTCTTCGACTCGACCTTCCTAGCCTACAATCAACCGCGCGAACTGCTCGCTGACCGCATTGATGGCATCCTCGGATGGCTTGCCGAGCACGAGATGATCAACCGTGATGGCGAGGACGAGGACCTTGCTGCCGACATCGCCGCCAGCGTGGCGGAGATGGCCGTAGCCTCGCAGAGCGGAGCCGATGCGGAGGAATGGGATGACGAATTGCCCCCATGGGCCGTTGCGGCGAGGGATGAGGCTGGCGTCGGGCTGCGAGATTCACCCAGTATGCCTTCACTGCCGGCTCGCCGACCGAAGCGCAAGGGTCCGGCTGTGATCGGGTTCCAGAAAGCGTCGCAACTGAGCGACTCTACGCGCATGGAACCCGAGGCCCCCGAAGCGAATGCGATGTGCTATTCCGCCACGCCCTTCGGCGAGCGCATCTCCCGCCTCTACCTCGACCCGCTCTCGGGACATGTTCTACGTTCCGGGCTCAGGCGAGCTGTCTCCACCATCGCCGGACTCGATGAATCAACGGTGGTCTCGCCGTACGGGCTGCTGCACCTCATCTCGACCGTTCCCGACTTCCTTCCGCTATGGCCGCGCCAGGCGGAGCAGGATGGTCTGGAAGCGAAGTGCAGAGCCACCGAAGACCAAGTGCTCGTCAACCGGGAACTGCTGTTCGAGTGCAATCTCGACATCGATCCGCTCGCGCACGCCAAGTGCGCCACCGCTCTTGAAGCGTGGATCGAGGAGGAGAGCCACAGGAACATCGAGCGGACCCTGGGTGTTGCGCCAGGGGACCTGCGGCTGCGCACAGATCTGGCGGAGTGGTTGCTCTACTCGTGCAGGGAGATATGCAGGCATGATGAATCACCAGATGAGGAGATGAGGGGAATGGTGGCACAACTGGTGGAGTGCATCGATGAACTACGGCAGCGAATCAGGCATGGGTGTCGCGAGGATCTGTTGCAACTGGTCTCACTCAGAAATGTTGGTCGCGCGCGAGCGCGCACGATGGCAGGCAAGGGGATGCGCACCGTAGCGGATGTAGTAGAGATGACCGAACGGGACCGTACGCGGCTGGCGGACGAGCGTGGCTGGAGCCCACAACTGGTGGAGAACATCGTCGAGCAGGCACGTCGACTATCCGGCCGAATACGCTGAGCAACGGCTATGGTAGCCACCCTCCAGCCCCACACGATGAGGGAACAGTCTCCGCCATGGTTCCCAGCATGGCTGATGGAATTCTCCGAGCCAGTCGCCGACCCGAAGAAGTTGGCTGCAATCCTGCTGGAGCATCGCGAGGATGAGCATTGGCTGCTACTCGGTTACCCGAGCGTGGTCAGCGAGCGACATCTCTGGGCGGCATGGCTGGCTCTCTCACAGCGAGCGCGTGACGAGGAGATGATCAGCCGAGGCATAGATGGAGAATTCCTGCGCCTGCTGGCCGGAACGCACCAGATGCGCACCGCGTTCGAACGGGCTGGCGTGCGAGCGGGTGACAGGCGCGCTTGGCTGGTACGGCTGCCAGAAGAGGAAGAGATCGGTGAACTGCCCGACAACGACATCAACGGGCTGGCAGAGCGGGCTGACAGGCTGTTCGGTTGGCTGGGTGGAGAACTATTGCCAGAACGACCTCTGCCGACCGAAGAGGGAATCGTACGTCTGGGAATCGATGCTGACGGGCTGGCCTTCGAGCAGTGGGAGGATGTCTGCCTCGGTCACATCGCAGTGTCCGACCTCAGTGGCTGATGGACAGACTCATAGAGGGGCGTTCAGACCAGTGAATGGGAACGATATGGGAAGATTCCATGGATTTCGCGCCTGCGTGACGTGCAACATCCCGTGCACCCCACTGAACTTCGTGGATCTCGAGCGCAAGCGCTACTGCCTCGCATGCTTCACCGAGATGAGCAATCCCGAGCATCCGGAACTCGAAGAGATTCGCAAGAAGTGCGAGGATGCGGTCTCGGAGTGGAAGTGCATCAAGTGGGACCGCTCCGAATACAAGCTCCCCAGCGGGCCTCTGCCCGCCCGCGGCCACAAGTGAATTCAGTCGCGAATTCCGTCGGCTGTGACGACGAACACGGCCTCTCCTTCCGGCAGGTTCGGGCTGTCGACCAGCCTGCAGATCCTGCGCCCGCCCTTTCCTGATTTGCGCAGGTAGAGCCTGAATGTGCTCGCGTGACCGACTATGTGACCGCCGATTGGCTTGGTCGGATCTCCCCACATCGCGTCGGGCTTGGAATGGACCTGATTGGTGACCAGAACGAGCGCGTTGTTGATGTCGGCCAACTGCTTGAGTTCCTTCAGGTGCTTGTTCAACTTCTGCTGCCGAGGCGCCAGGTTGGCTCGTCCGATGTATTCGGCGCGGAAGTGGCTGGTGAGCGAATCTACGATGACGAGCTTGACATCGATGTTCCTCGACATCCGCTTGATCTCATCGACCAGCAGCATCTGATGCGGAGAGTTGTAGGCGCGGGCGACATGAATGCGCTCCAACACCATCTCCGGGTCGAGGCCCGCTGCGCGCGCCATCTGGGTGATGCGCTCAGGACGGAAGGTATCCTCCGTGTCGATGTAGAACACCTCGCCACCGAATCCTCCTTCCTCGATGGGCAGGACGGTGTTCACAGCCAACTGGTGGCCGATCTGGGTCTTTCCAGAACCGAACTCGCCGTAGACCTCACAGATGGCCTGTGTCTCAAATCCGCCTCCGAGAAGCTCATCGAGATTGCTCGAACTGCTGGTGAGTTTCTGCACCTGCCGGCGCCGCTCCAACAGTGCGCCGCCACTGAGGAATCCGCCGATGTTGGCGAGTTTCTTGGCACCGGCGATGATCTTGACAGACACCGCTTCTCCGAGTTCCGCTGAATCAGCGAGTTCTACTGGTGTCATTACGGCGATTGACAACAGGTCCTCGTAGCCCGCTTCGCGGAGTTTCTCCGCGGTCGCAGGGCCTACTCCAGGAAGATCGTCGACCGTCGCTTCCGGCTCTTCGGGCACGTCGATGACAATCTCCTCCTCTTCCGAGTCCGTCTCGGCATCTACTGGTTCTGTCTCAATCTCTTCATCATTCTTCTTCGCTTTCTTCGCTGTCATGTCAATGTCTCCTGTGGCTCTTACCAATGTTCGTTCAGCAACGGGGGTATTTGAACAACAGACTAGGGGTCACCTGAGAGTTGAAAGTGAACGGTAAACTGAACAAGGCTGTGTGCCTCGTTCTTCACTTTCACTCGGGCGCGACATCCTCGGCTGGCGTCTCGATGTGGTCGTAGATTATGTGCACGTCCGAGTAGGTCTCGATGTTGTCCCCGTCGACACCAATCTCCAATCGCCAGCCACCGGCCTCAGGGCTGGTGCGGAAGAATTCGTAGTCACCCTCAGCGCCGTCGGCGACCTCCGCGGTCTGCGTATCGACCTCGGCATCCTCTCCGTCATGCACCGTCCAAGTCACTGACGCGCTCGACCCACTGAGTGGCCAGATTCCCGAGGGATTAACGACATGGCAGGATACATCCACGCG
>CALCOR010000008.1 GCA_937897085.1 uncultured euryarchaeote
GATGCGCACGCTGCGACCCGGTTCATCCTGCTCTCTGACTGCATCGAACGGAGAGTGAGCAGGAACCCACGTGGGCAGATCTTCTTCGCTGTTCACCGGAACCTGCTCGTCGAGGTTGAGACCATGCACACCCATGCGTGGACTTCCCGGCTGGCAGAGTTCGTGCAGCGGCTTGAAGCGAGCCAGAGCGCGCAGCAAGCGGCAGCGGAGTGGCGAAAGGGTCGGAGGATGGTCGAGCAGGATGACGCCGTCCAGCGGACGTAGGCCGAATGGAGGTTCGTCGGCTTCGAGCGCTTCGAGAGCGCTGACCAGCGCGTGCAGTTGCAGATCGGCGTGCATCCCTCCGAGTCCGTCAGCAAGTCTACGGATGACACGCCGGAAGGCGGACAGCCCCGGCCCTTCGAAACTCGGTACATCCTGTTCTCGCAGCGCCCGGTTCAGCGCAGCGAGGTCCCGAGTTTTCCCTCGACCCCATTCGTGTTCGGGCAATGAGTGGATCAGTGGGAACTCCAAGCTCTTCGCTGCTTCTTCGCAGGCGACATGGAGCAGCATCTGGAACGAGGCATCGTTCCCGAGTTTGCGCGGCAGCCTCAATTCGGCGTGCAACGAGGTAATCAGACTGTCCAATGTGTGGTGCAGCGTGCGGTCCGATGGGCCATCCAACCGTTCAGCCAACCACTCCAGCGTCTGCCGGCGAGCCGTATCGGTAGGATGGATCCACAGCAATCTGGTCGGCCCGCCATCAGTTGACGAGCGAGGGTCGAGCGCCTGCGCGCGCATGGAATCGAGGCACCAATCCGGTAGCCAGCCGGATGGAATGTTCTCAACGGTGGTCACCATCTCCTCGCTCCCCTGCTCATGCCCGTCAGCGGACACCTCCCGCCCTCCCGTGTGAGGGTTTTTGAAGGTGAGGTTGTCGTTCCTGTCGCGATGTCTTTTTCTACCTTCGACACTCCTCTCCCCGCGAACCCGGGCTGCTTATCCCCGTCTTACCCGGCCCCTCACGCCGGATAATATGAATCATTCATGGTATAGTCTATTAACCCCCTCATCTCAGAGCCACTTTACTCGTAACAGGAGGAAGTTGAGGCGCAGTTGTTTGATTATGCGTCGTTGTGTTCAGAAATCTGACAGTATATCGCACAGATGACCAACATGCAACATGGCAATGACACAATCGTTCAGCACCCAACGACCAATTGAACCGAGTGACAAGGAGACGAGAAAATGACGTTGGAGAAATGCACAGAATGCAACAGCCGCAATCTCGACCGCGACACCCGCCGGGGACAAGTCGTGTGTGAGTCCTGCGGACTGGTGATAGAAGAGAACCAGATCGACTGGAATGACCGCAACCACACTTTGGGTGAGGACAGCCACTGCAGCCCGACTCGCAGACGTGTCGTCGGCCGCGACCGCAGAAACCGCACTCGCATGGACAAGAAGGACGGGCGCAACCGCAAAGACGCTGCCTACTGGCGCGAGATGCTACGTGCCAATGAAAAGACGAATCTCCGAGCCAACGAGATCGTCAGAGAGATGGAAGTCTGGGGATTCGGTAGCGTCTACATCGATGCCGCCATCGAGGCTCTGCTCATTTGTTTCACCAGCGAGTTCGACAAGGGCAGCGTGGGGCTCCCGCGCCCGTACCATCAGATGCGCGACATGATTAGCACGGATGGAAAGGACGACATTTACGTCATCCGCCTGAGCATGGTCTCGACGCTCATGGCTCTCTCCGACTTCTGTTTGGTGCCCTTCTTCATATGGAAGGGAGTGAGCAAGTCCTTGGGACTAGATCGCAATGACTGCTTGAAGCACAAGCGCCACATCAAACGCTTCCTACAAGCGATGTACTTGGCGCACGACAACATAGTTACCAGTTACAAAGCGGTCCCGTTGCTGCGTCTGCGCACACAGGCACTGGGCGCCTGGTTCGAACACCTACGCGCCCGCCTCAGCAACATGGACATCGAGCACCGCGAAGTACTGCTCAAGGGAGTCAACGACAGAATGCAGAAACTCGGTGAGCCACGAACCGACCATGGCGACGACCACAATCCGCGACCGGACATGCTCACTGCTGTGGTGACCGTCATCGTCGCCGAGGAACTCGGCATCGACATCAGCAAGGCGAAAGTGGCAGGCATCTTCTTCTTCACCACTGGAGGATTGAACGGACCACTGCGACTCTGGACCGACGCTATCCGATCGCTCGCATGAGTCATCTCAAACTCGCGAACGGCGCTCAAGCAGGGCCAAGCCGACCGCGGTTACGACCAGCGCAAGTCCTGCTGCAGGCAGGAATCCCTTGTCCTCGATGACTACAGTCGGTGGTGGGGCGGACCACTGATGGATGAGCACCAACGAGATGTCCTCTCCGTCCCACTCGTCAGGCAGGGTGTATGCCAGCTCACCTCCCGAGCCGCTGCCTAGATCTACCACATCGCGCACGACGTGAGGGTAATCTCCCAAGCCGTTGCTACCCTCCTCGAAGTAAGCCGACTCCTCGACGGCGATGAGCAGCGAGGTGAACTCCACCCCTTCCACATCTGCGCTGGGCAGCGTCACCGACCAAGTGACCGTCCCGCTTTCTCCGTCGCTGCTCTGCCATTCCAGTGATGAGGTACCTGTGGCATCCTCGAAGCGGGCCGGCTCGGTGAGCGATGAGGTGTAGTCCTCAACGAGATCCTCGCCGTTGGGCACTATTCCCGGGTGCATCCATTCGCCATTGATGATAATCGTCGGTGGGGCGCGCTTCAATCCGACCAGCGCCTCCGACTGCGCACCATAGCGCGCCTCCCAGCGCTCATCTCCCGCCTGCGTGCCGAACGGGTCCTGCGTCTCGCCGATGGCGCGGTGGAACTGCAGTTCGACCACCTCCTCGGAATGGTTGGCTACAACCTGCTGGAACGTCTCCTCGGACACCACGCACGGCTCGCACCAGCTGGCCGTGTATACCTCAGCGACGTCGGGCAGGTCGATGAGAGGAGCCTGAGCCGAGCCCGAGGTCTGGTTCGATGCGAGGAGGTGCAATCCCCCAAACAACCCCTGGTCGTTGACCCCGGAGCGGTCACCGAGTGATTCCGAGCCCGCGGTGGTGGGTAGCAGCACTGCGGCGAGCAGTAGCACGAGCAGGAGCGGAGTGAGTACGGAGAGGGAGCGCACGCTAGGGCGACCCTACTACCCACTGTCAATCCGACGGTTCCCTGCGAATCCTTTCAAACGGCGTCGAACATATCCTCTGGACCGTCGTCGAACGGCTGGTTGAGCCCTTCGGGGAGGCGTTGGGGCAGGTTTTCGGGTGGAAACGGGTCGCGGTACAGATTCCACCATGGTGGAGCACCCCTTATCCCATGCCGTCGCTGGAAAGGCCCGAGCAATTCGACCAACCAGTGGCGCACTCTCTCCAACGGAACGTCGACGCGAACCCAGCGGATATGATCGGCTTGCTCACCCCGTGGACGCCATCCGGTCGTGCGCGCCAGACCCTCAACGAGTTCCCGTTCCTCTTCGTCGCGAATCATCAGTCTGAATCGATTGCCCTCGAAGAGCAGCGGCCCTCTCTGTTCGCGCGGAAGGAGCATTACAGAGTCGAGTGGCAGGCGGATGAGAACCTCGTAGAGTCCTGGAAACGCCCGCGTCCAGCGTTGCCAGCCACCGAAGTTGTGCATGTTGTACATTCTATTCAACGCACCCTGAATGTGCATGGCGCCTCGTCGCTCACCCTCAGCCCCGGGCAGGTAGGCATTGGGGAGGTTGGTGCGGATGAACTCAGCCAGCGGGTGTAGATTCCGCTGTGAGCGCTGGTCATCCACCAGGGCGAGTACGACGCTGGCGATGACATCACCAGCGGGCAGCCGTTGGACACCGGGTTGTTCACGAATGCAGATTGGTATTCCACCACCCTGATGCGCCTGCTCTGCTGATGTGCAGCCGGACACACTGAAGCGAGCGCCGTGGGCACCATGGCCGCTGCGGACGTGATAGAACAGGCCAGAGGTGCCCTCCACGATGATTCCGGGGGCACCTTCCTCCAGGTATTCGCAGCGGTCGCTCGCCTCGCACACCGAATGCAGCAAACTGAGCGCACGACAGTCCTGTTCGGCAGGAATCAGTTCGCCGTCCGGTTCATCCCTAATCCACTGGAGAGTACGCAGTCGACGGTGCGCCGGATGCGCCGGCGGTGATAACTGCCAACTGAGCAGCAGCGCCCACAGTTCGGGCCACGGAGGCAGAGGCACCCTCTTCCAGCGACCTCCACGCAGCATCCTCAGAAACAACCGGCCTCGATTGACGACCAGAGCTGGTCCCGACCATTCCTCAGAAGAGCGCCACTCGGTCCCTCCGACAGTCTCCTGATCCCAGCGGTCCACCCACGGCATGCCCAGTTCGGCGAGTTCAGCCCACGGCACCTCCGGTGGCATCTCGTGGCCTTGGCGCCCGGGATTTCGGAAGTGAACCCATGCCCTGCCATGCATCCAATTCCGTGGTTGCTCACCCGTAGCGAGACGAGAGCGCAGCAAATCGCCCATCCATTCCAGCCAGCTGAAGAACAGATTTGCCCCCTCGAGCGGCCCGTGAGCGCCCCAATGACGCCGGTGAAACAGCGGAATTTCTCTCAAATGCCCCCTTTGGTGACGCTGGCGACGCCGATGGTGGTGACGTCGTATGGAAAGCGTCCCCATGACACCCAGTAGCAGCGAGAAGTCGCACTCCTGCACCTGAAGCCGCTCGTTCTTGGTGCCCGTCATCGCTCTCAGCAGATGTGCGTAAGGCAACTTTCCGGGCAGGATCTCGCCATCAAGAGACCAAATTTGATCGACGCAATTCAACCAACTGCCATCGGGGAGAGGGATGCCGCGTTGCAGCAGCCGGCGCAACTCATGCCGCTCAGGGTGTGCGCGGCCCGCCAGCCGTTGGCGTAGGGATTGCAGTCCATCCTCGACTGCATCTCCAGTGAGTGGGAATGCGCCCTCATCAATCAGAGCTTCTTCGTGCACAGAGTCTCTGCGTTTCATCCACAGGATGTCTTCGCTGCCAGC
Source organism: uncultured euryarchaeote (assembly GCA_937897085.1). GTDB lineage: Archaea > Thermoplasmatota > Poseidoniia > Poseidoniales > Thalassarchaeaceae > JAKUTA01. Next base: position 5,046 of record CALCOR010000008.1, read on the forward strand.
ATGTTCTGCAAGCAGACTGCGCCAGCGAGCCTCGCCAGTTCTGCCACGGTCAGGTGCGAGCACCGCCTCCATATCCGCTCGTTCAGCCTCGGTCGGTCGACCGGACACGCCCGGCCCGACCAGCACGTCGGCGAACAATTCGCAGCGGGAGCACCATCCCTTGTTCTCAATCTCTCTTTCACATACTATGCATTCTGGCATCCATTCACCTCTGCTTACTACGAACTCATCTGGAGATGCGCTCCCCATGCGCATCGGCGATCGCCTGCCACACCTCGTCCATGGAGTCGCCTTCTGGCTGCACGACGGAATCGGCCACTGAGAGGAGTTCCGTGTTCTGCTGGAACGTCAGATCGTCCGGAATCAAGTCGTTCTGGGGGTCGTGGTCGTGAGGGTCGAAGTCGTCTTCATCCAGCCAATCGTCTCCCTCGTTCTGTACCTCGACAAACCCATGTGGGCGAAGTTCCTTCATCATCTCCCAGCCCGCTCGGTCCTGCGTTCGACAGTTGTCCCACGCGTTGAACAACATCTCCAACGTGCTGATTTCTGACGCGCTCTTGCTATCCTCTCGCAACGAGAGCATGTAGGACGCCAAGCGGTCACCGAGCGGAAGCGGACCTTTGCACTCGAACACCTGGATACAGATGAACACCTTGAGTCGATTTTTTCGGGCGCATTCGATGTCCGGATACGCCCACACCCTGATGTCGGCGTTGCCCGGATTACCTGCCAGAGACAGGCGATAGGCGAGTCCCGAGTCACCCTGAATGAGCAGCGAATCCGGTTCGGCGAGTTCGAAGGACTTCTGACTCGTCTGCCACACCGAGTGCAGGAATCCGAGCGCCATCTTCTGTGGACGATCGGGTTGTATCTCTCCCGTGGGCATAGCCCAGTACCATGTGATGGCGCGCAGTAGTTGGCCCACGGGGCTGTTCGGCGGATGCAGGGCAGAGATGATCAGGAAGCGCCAAACGGAGGGATCGGGGGGGACGGGTTCCATGGTGAATCCAGTGGGAACCCGCACGAGCAGGTGAAGACGGTCATCCCTGACCAGCAGGAGTGGACAGCTCGATTGGTTGTGCAATTCCGGCCAGCCATCATCGGTTGCCGCTTTCCACGCAGCAGTGACAGCACTCAGATCATTGGACAGTTCCGCCCATATCTTCTGGGAGATGTGGCATTTCATCAGTTGTGCCATCACTTCTCGTTCGCTCGCAGACTCAGCCCAGTGCCAGAACGGGTGGTAGCCGTGGTGGTGCAGTTCCTCGAACATCGCCTCAGCCTCCCAGTCTTCGGGATCATTGGAGAGGCGCGCCGGGAGTGGCACCAACGGTTCACTTCGGTGAGACACCCAGGAGACCGAGGGCTCATCGTCGATTCTCCAGCAGCAGGCGGCAAGTGCCCTGAGCATCTCATCCCAGTCGTCGAACGCGGCTGCCGCTTCCACGTCCCCTGATCCAAGCATGTGCGCCAGGTCAGCCATCGGGATCGGTCCTGGAAGCCGCTCGCCATTGAGTGTCCAACCCCAACGAGCCTTCGCCAATCGGCCACCCGATGGAGTCTCGAACTCGCTCGGCAATTCAGGTGGATTCTCATTCCACAGTTCCTGCTCATGGTTGTGGTGCCATTGTCTCGCAGCCATCCAGAGGGTGCTGGAGTATCCGTCCCAGTCCTTGGGTCGGTCTGCCGAGTCGAGCACCTTGGCATCCTGATTGAACACCAGAACATCGAGCAGGGTGCGCCACCGTTCAGCCGCGGACTCGCCGCGAGCAGACTCCAACGCGGCGTTCACCGCCGCTCCGGTTCCAGGATCTGGACGAAGCGACTCGTGGTCGCC
>CALCOR010000009.1 GCA_937897085.1 uncultured euryarchaeote
AAGAGGACTTGGTACATGTTATGAGCGCCTGGATGAGGGAACAATTCATCGTCGAAACAGATTGGGGTGAACTACGTAGGCTGGCAAGGGATTGTCGAGTCAAGCTGTTCGGTGACCTGCCATTCTTCCTCGCCCATGACTCAGCGGATGTCTGGGCCAATCAACATCTGTTTCTGCTTGAAGAGAGCGGCGCTCCCGCGGTGGTCGCGGGGGTTCCTCCGGACTACTTCTCAGATGAAGGGCAGCGCTGGGGCACGGTTCTCTACGATTGGGAAGCCCACCGAGCAGAGAATTTCAGATGGTGGAAGGCGCGTATGAAAAGGATGTTCAAGCTGTTCCATATGGTCAGGATAGATCACTTCCGCGCCATCGATTCCGCTTGGGCCATCCCTGCACACCACCCTACCGCGGAGCATGGGGAATGGATAGAGGGGCCGGGCGATGAGTTACTCGAGGCGATTCTGGCTGCTTCCCCAAAGGGAGGACTGGTGGCAGAGGATCTGGGAATCATCCCAGATTCAGTGGCCGAGTTGCGCAAGAAGCACGGAATCCCGGGAATGGCGGTTCTGCAATTCGCCAATGATGACTCTGGCAATCCGCACAATCCAGAGAATCACACCGAGGACATGGTGGTCTACACGGGAACCCACGACAATGACACGACGGTTGGTTGGGGCAAGAAACCGGTCAAGGAGATGATTACCACAGCACTCCAATCACCAGCCGAACTGGCGATCATCCCGCTCCAAGACCTGATGGGTCTGGGCTCAGATGCGCGCATGAACACCCCGGGCACCCAAGAGGGAAACTGGGAATGGAGATTCGACTGGGATGAACTCGATGATGACCGAATGAAGTGGTTCGGTGAAGCCGTCAGTCTCAGCGGACGCTGATGGTGGGACATGGGCAGTATGAATATGGCCTCAGGCTTGGAGCGCAGCGTATGGCCGTCGCCTACCTGAGTGCCGAAATCGGGCTGTGGTCCGACCTGCACACCTACTCCGGCGGCTTGGGGGTTCTCGCGGGAGACCACGTCAAGTCGGCCGCAGATGCCGGAATCGACCTCGTAGCGGTCTCCTTACTCTATAGACAAGGATACGGAAGGCAACATCTCGATGACTCCGGTAATCAGTCCGAGACCTATCCTGAGATGGATCCAGCCGAGCATCTGTCCGATACCGGCGTCGAGTTGGCACTGCCATTGGACGGCTCCACGCTGCACTCGCGCATCTGGCTCACAGAGGTCAGAGGGGTCGGTGGACACGTCGTCCCGGTCTACTTCCTGGACACCCGACACCCAGACAACGCTCCTGAGCACGCCGCGCTAGGGAACCGACTCTACGGTGGAGATGATGCGACTCGACTGCGACAGGAGTTCCTGCTCGGGGTTGGGGGGATTCGCACGCTCAAGCTGCTCGGGCACTCTCCGATACGGGGAATTCACCTCAACGAAGGGCACTGCACATTCGCCGCTCTGGAGATGCTTTCACAGGGATGGTCACGTGACGAACTCTCTCGGAGTTGCCTGTTCACCACCCATACTCCCGTCCCCGCGGGTCACGACCGCTTCGCTTGGTCCGATGTCGCAACGGTCCTCGATGGTCTGCTCCCTGCTGATGCGCAGGCGCTCACGGGAGACGATGAGACCTGCTCGATGAGTCATCTGGGAATCGCCCTCGCCGGACAGGTCAATGCTGTCTCCAACCTCAACGCGTGGGTGGCCTCAGGGATGTTCGAAGGGGTGCACATCGAACCGATCACCAACGGAGTCCACCACCTGACCTGGACCTCACCATCACTGGCTGGAGTATACGACGAACACCTCTCCAACTGGAGGTCGAACCCCACTGTTCTGGCACACGCAGGCAAGATTCCCGACGAGGCGCTGCTCACCGCTCGCTCACAGGCGCGGGCGGTCCTGCGCGACCTGGTGCATGCCAGCAC
>CALCOR010000010.1 GCA_937897085.1 uncultured euryarchaeote
GATTACCCAATTGAAGATTGAGTTTTTCAATTGTAGTTTTGTGGAGAATACTCCTCCGCTTTCGTGATGGACCGGCAGTATTCTCACCGCTGAGTGAGCCCCCCCGCACGCGGCAGTTCGGAACTCTCCGAGGACTTGGCGTGGCGGCGCCAGCAGGCGGAGAGTGGAGGGGGGCGAGCCAAGATCGAGGGACTCAGGGCTGAGGGCAGGGGAACAGCGCGCGAACGGCTGGATTCGCTGCTCGATGAGGGCTCTTTCGTTGAGGTCGACACGTTCGTCACCCACCGCAACCAGGAGTACAACCTGCACATGCACCCGTTCGAGGGCGATGGGGTCGTGTGCGGCCACGGCTCGATTGATGGTAGGAGGATTTTCTGCTTCTCACAGGACTTCTCCGTGTTCGGCGGCTCGATGGGTGAGATGCACGCCCTGAAGATCACGAAGGTGGTCGAGATGGCCGAACGAGCGAGGATTCCCTTGGTGGGAATCTGGGACGGTGGCGGCCAGCGTGCGCACGACGGCGTCCATTCGCTCGCCGGCACTGGAGAGTTGCTCGACCGACTGGTCGCCTGCAGCGGCAGGATCCCCATGATCAGCCTCGTGCTGGGACCAGTCGTGGGCGTGTCAGCGCTGGCCGCAGCCCTCACCGACTTCGTGGTGCTCGGCTCCGAGCATGGGCAGTTGTTCCTCTCCAGTCCGCTGGAGACCGAGGAGACCGCCACCGCCGAGATGACTGCTGCGGAACTGGGCGGTGCCGAAGTGCACGCCAGCCGTTCGGGAATCGCCTGCCTGATCGCTGACGGAGAGGAGGATGCGACGAACATTGTGGCCGAACTGCTGTCATTCCTGCCCGATCACTGCTTGGCTGAACCACCTGAACTCAGAAGTCCCGACGACTCGGAGCGTGAGTGCCCGGAACTCGCTTCCATCGTGCCAGACGACCCGAACCGCCCCTACGACATCACGCACATCGTCACCGCGTTGGCCGACGACGGACAGTTCGTGGAATTGTTCCCCAACTACGCCGACAACATCGTCGTAGGATTCGCCCGATTAGCCGGCTGTCCGATCGGTATCATCGCCAACCAGCCGAAGGTGCTCGCCGGCTGCCTTGACATCGATGCGAGCATCAAGGCGGCGCGGTTCATCCGTACTTGTGACTGCTTCAACATCCCACTGCTCACCTTCGTGGACGTGCCCGGCTTCCTTCCTGGAACCGTTCAGGAATGGGGCGGCATCATCCGGCATGGGGCCAAACTGCTCTACGCATACGCGGAAGCGACGGTCCCCAAACTCACCGTGGTCACCCGCAAGGCCTACGGTGGCGCCTACCTCGCCATGTCCTGCAAGCACCTTCGCTCCGACTACAACATCGCCTGGCCATCCGGAGAACTCGCTGTCATGGGTGCCGAGGGCGCGGTTGCCATCATTCACCGCCGTGAACTGAAGGCTGCTGAGGATTCCGCCGCCACCCAAGCGAATCTGGTAGCGGACTACAAGCGTAAGTTCGGTGACCCGTATGTGGCGGCAAAGCACGGCTGGCTCGACGATGTCATCGAACCTGCAGAGACCCGCATCCGACTCATCCGTGCGTTGCGCCTACTGCGTAGCAAGAGAGAACTGCGTCCACCGCGCAAGCACGGCAACATCCCCCTGTAGTGCCGGGCTGTTCACTGTTCGGGATCGCTACGCCACGCCATGAACAAGAGCACAGCGCCACCGAGTAACGCCACCAGACCGCCTACGACCCAAACCATCGGCGGTATGGACGGGCTGCCCCCCGTAGTGGATGTCGTGGGTGCATTGGGATCATTCTTGTCGAGCCAGAAGGAGGTGTCGGGGCTGGTGTCCTCACCGTCGAAAACTCTCAGGTTGAGTTCGTGGTCTCCGTAGGTGAGCCCATGAGCGAGCAGGTCGAGTTGGCACTCCCATGAGGAAGCGGTCTCGCCCGCGCGGGCACAGGAGGGTGAGAGTTCCTGCCAGTTGGCGTCATCCCAGTTGTACTGCACGACCCACGGACCCTCGCTGTCCAGATCGGTGACCGTGAAGCGCTGTTTGGACACGTTGTCCTCGAACTGCCCCGGCTCTTGCCATTCGACGGTTATGATGTCATTAACCGATTCTACGATGATGCGCATCGGCTGCCGCACCACGTCTTCTCCCGCTGTCGCCACCACCGCCCAGTTCACGCTGTTGCCATTCCAGTCGGCCTCGGGTATGATCCTCAGATACTGATGCCATATGCTGACATTGACTACCGGCTCACCCGCCTCCAAGGTGACATTCACCTCCTCTCCATCCGGGTCGTAGACCAGGTCGGAGAGCTTCATGTCGAGAATCTCATCCTCCGCGAGCGTGATTTCGGTGAAGTTGAATCGCGGCGCATCCGGAACTGATGCCACCTGCACACCCACGATGAGAGAGAGCGGCTCGCTCGTGCCATCGGACATCGAGACATTCACAGTGCCGCTGCCGTGCCAGTCGAGCTCGCCCTGAACCGTCAGCACAGTACCTTCAACGCTGGCGACTATGCCCTGTGATGCGTTCACCGACTCGACGACCGTTGTCGCACCCTCCTCGTCGTAGACGAACTGCGAGAGTTCGAGTGTGAACGGCTCATCCTCCTGCAGTTGCAGCATCCCGGGGTCCGATACCACCTGCAGTTGATCGTCGACGGCGGTCACTGTCACGTCGAAGCAGATCTCGATCGTGAACGAGGTCTGCTGGGGTGGGACCACGTCGCGCACGTCCACGCAGATGTTGCCGGCGCCATCTTCTGTCCGTGACTCCCAATCGGTGTCATCCTGCAGGACGAGTCGTTCGGGGGTTGGAAACTCTGGTGACAGAGACACCGGCGGCTCGCCTGCGGTCAGAGATGGTGTGCGGGCGGTGTCGAACTCTACGTCGTGTCCGTCCACATCCGTGGCCAGCGCGGTCACGTTGACCACGAGGCTGCTGCCCTCCTCCATCACGAAAGACGGCATCGGATCGACCGGACTGGGAGGAGCGTTGGCCCGCTCGAACGAGGTGATCACCCGGGCTCCCATGTGATCGACGGACACCCTAAGCAGCGCGTTGTGGAATCCGGGCGCCACGCCGAAGGGGGAGATATCGCATGTGGCGATGTCACTGCTGGTGTTCCACGAGCCGGCAGTCCAGTTGGTCGATGACCCGATGATGCGGCACTCAACAGTGAGGTTGGAAGGTGGTGAGCCGAGATCCCGCTCGGATACGCTCGCCTCCATGTGAATCATCTCCGAAATGGTGACTGCTGATGTGGAATCGTGCAGCGTCCAGGTGGAATTGAGCACATCGAACAGCCAGGTTTGGTCGGATTGACCATCGACCAGGTAACCGCCGAACAACACGAGTCGCTCGGCGTGAGAATCCCAACTCATAGTGGACCACTGCGCGGCGGGCGGTCCAGTGGTCGTCAACTCCTGCCAGGTCAATTGCTGCATGTCGAACGCCCATAGATCACCGAGGTAGCCCTTGCTGCTCACCCCACCCCACAGGTAGGCTACCTGTTGCTTGCGGTCGACAGCGTATGCAGCTGCGGAACGAGCCTCCGGATGCGCGCCGGGAAGTTGCATCCTTGACCAGGAGTTGCTCTCGCGGTTGAACATCCACGTCTCGTTGCTGTGGTTGCCATCAACGTCCATTCCCCCGAACAGGAACGTTCGGTTCCACGCCGGTGAGTAGAACATCGCTGGGCTGACGATTCCTGTCGGCGAGTTGCTGGTGTTCAGGCTCTGCCAGACTCCTGATGCGGGATTGAATGACCAGGTTTCATTGTAGAAATCCAAAGCAGAGACATTCCTGCCACCGTAGAGCAAGTACGTTTCATCACCAGCGTCCCAGACAATGCTGGAATAGCCGGTCGCGTTCGGTCTCAGTCCCGCTGGATATTCCGACCAAGTCCCCGACCAGCCATTCCAACGCCACAGGTCTCCGCTGCTGTCAGCGACTCCGTAGAGCAAACCGTCAGCCACTCCGTCGCTGGCGAATGCTGGAGCGAGCAAGTCTCCCGGTCGACCGGAACTGGAATCTGACTGCCAATATCCTGAATCGGACATGTCGAGTGACCAGGTGTCATCGAGATAGGGCAGTTCAGGCCAATCCCAGAACATGCCACCGTGGAGGATGGTGCGGTTGGAGAGCGGGTCGAAGAACATCGTAGAGGAGTAGCGTGCACGCGGGCCGTCGGTGATTGAAGCAGATAGATCGATGTGGTAGAATTGATCGCCTCGTAGATCCTCGGTGACGTAGGACATCGAGTCTGTCGGGTCGTCGGGGTCCGACTCCCTGCTGCTCGCAGCATACCAGCTCGCATCGTCTCCCTTCAGAACCAGATCGAGGTAGGGAATGACGCTGTCCAACGCGTGCTGCTGCTGTTCCGTCTCATCGATGGTCGCGGACCCATCCCACAGGTTGTCCCATAACGACTGGTCGTCTTCGTACTGAACGTGATTCCCCCCCACCACCTCAAGCAGTTGCCACCCTCCAGGCCAGCGAGTCAGGAAGGGATCTATGTGCTCGTCAGCCGGTGCAACCTCGTCGACTGTCCCGGTGAGGAACAGGGAATGAGCGGGCATCGGCAGTTCGGACACCGGTACCGAGGTGCCCGTGTCGTCGGTGTCCAATCCGAGTCCGAACAGGGCGCGTGGTGGCTCCCGTAAACCGCTGCTGTCGAGTGCCGCCCAACGACCCTGAACGACCGCCGCGAGTGCGGCTCCTCGTCCATGACCACTTATTCCCCAGTGGTCCATGTCGATGCATCCTTGGATTCCCTGTGGGTCAGAATTCAGGCCCCCTGTGTAGTTCATGTTGCCCATCCGAGCAATGAGTTCCCAGTGATCCAAGACAGCATTCCACGCATCGTCTCCGGCGCGATGCTCGTCTATCGTCAGAGCGATGTATCCTGCTCTGGCGAGTCCCTCACCGATCCACGAGTAGGAGTCCTCTCCTTCCCCCTCGTCAGCGTGGAAGGCGACCCATGGATAGGGCGACCAAGCGCAGTCCACCACGACACCTTCGCCCTCCGAACCTGAGGGGTAGTAGATGCGAGCGCTGTACTGTTCATTCTGCGAATCCAACAAGGTGAGAGCCTGCCATCCGGCCCCAAACCGGTCGGCTGCCAACGGCTGCGAGAAGTTCGGAGATTCCTCCTTGGTGGCGGCTGTGGCAGCAGGCGCAAGCAGAGCAAGACTGGCCAACAGCATCAGCAGCGAGAGCAGGAGCGCCGACCCACGCGTGCGAGGCATCACAGATGCCTCTGCGTTCTCGGCCTTTGAACCGCTCGCTACCTCGCTCACATGACTGCGAGTTGTTCGACAGCATCGCTGAGTTCCGGCAGGGATTCAGCAAGGCCCGGCCTGAACAAGAGCCGCCACGCGGCAAGGTGCTGGGCGGCGAGCAGCCAGCGACCGTCCAGAACCAGATGATCTCCTTCGCTGCGCGTCGTCACTACCGGCCCAAGCCCATATGCTGCTGACACGACAAGATCGGGACCATCGGCAGGTGACGCTGAACTCGGATGTGCCGTGATCTCCGAATCAACAGGACTCGACGGATGGACGTCGAA
>CALCOR010000011.1 GCA_937897085.1 uncultured euryarchaeote
CGCATCCACAAGCTGGTTTCGGGGGACGAACAACTCGATCTCAATGTGACGAAAGGCCTCGTGCTTCATCACCAGCATGGACGAGGAGCGATCCGTGACCTTCCAGTTACGAATCAGGAAGGCCGAGATGATGCGACGAAAGTTAAGCCGAATCAAGCGCCGACTTCGTACCACGCGTTCCATGAAAATGATATGCAGGTGCAAGCCATAGTCCATCACTCCCAGCCAGTAGAGTCGGTACAATCTGGCGAGGCGGGAACGTGGCTGGTCATGCTCGCGCCGGTGTTGGCAGAAGTAGGACCAGCGCCAGGGGATGAGATAGAACTGCTGGAGCGGAAATGACGCTTCGGCATCCAGGACGTCGGACAGTTGACGAGACTCGGTGAAATGCTCCTGCACGTTGTACTGTGCGCGACAGCGGATCTTCACGGACAGGATGATTCCGAGCGAACCCAGTGAACAGCGGGCTGCCTGCAGAGGTTCTCCGGCGCTCAACTCCTCGATGATCGCCTGACCGGTGGAAGCGTCATAGCGCGCCAGCCGTACCCCTACAACATAGTGCGACATGCTGTGGCGCCCCGAACCGTGAGTGCCGGTGGAAATCGCCCCGGCGATTGTCTGTTTCGTTATCAGACCCAGTGAATGCAGGGTGGCGCCGTCACGACTGAGCTCTTTGAGAAGGCGCTTGATCTGGCATCCAGCTCCAACCGTGGCAACAAACTGGTCACCGTCAGGCTGGAGTTGGACATCGTTCAACCGTCGTAGATCCAGCAGTACGTCGTCGCCAAGGACTGCATCGCTCCAGCTATGCAATCTGCCTACGGCGCGGATGCGCTGGCCGCGGTGGCTGTCGAGGATCTGCAGGACTTCCTGCTCGTCGGCTGGGGTGTAGGCAGCTGACGGTCGAAGCACCAAGTTGCGGCCGAAGTTCTTGCGTTGCACGCTAAGCGACCACCCAAACGTCTCCTAGCATGTTGCCAGCGATGGTGGTCAGGGGTGCAATGAATCCGAACAGATGTGGCAGCCATGATTCGGGTCTCTCACTTTCGCCCATTAAGCTCACCTTCGTTGGTACCAGGCTGTGGTCAACCACTGCTTGACCCGCCCGAGTGAGTCCTGTTCCAAATGGCTGTCGAGTGATTTCCAGTTGGCTCCGCCTGCTCTCTCCTCGATGCCGCGCTGGATTGCACGGATACGGTCGAACGCCGCCAGATAGCGAGTAGGGCCCCGGTAGGTGTGCTCCTCGCGCTGCTCGATACGCTCCCGGTGTGTGCCTTCATGCCCGATTGTGACGATCATGCCGACTGCGACTCCGCCTTGGCTATTCCATGAGTGCAGGAATCCTTCCTCAGGCACCAGGTGGACACCCTCGAGCACCAGATCGACTCCTTCCCTGCGCGCCCGCGATATGACGGCGTTGACCCCCGGCCGCACTGCAGAACAGGCATCGAGCCAATCTGTCACCGCATCGCCGGTCTCGCCCTTGCCGTAGGATGAGCGGTTCAGCGCCGCCGGTGCGTCAGGTCCGGAGGCGGCGCGCAGCACCTCGCGGATGGTGTCGGTGCTGACGATGCGCGTGAATCCGAGTTCGTGCGCCACGGCCTTCGCCAAGGTCGTCTTGCCCACGCTGGTTCCTCCTCCGATGAGCAGGAGCCGCGGTGGTCTGTCCGCGCTACCGGGGTCGGCCATCGGCATTCCTCCGCTCAGCGCTGAATCGCCTTCACTTCGAGGAACTCCTCGAGGCCGTGGGCGCCGAGTTCACGGCCGTTGCCTGACATCTTGTAGCCACCGAACGGCGCGGAGATGTTGAACGCCCCGCCGTTGATGCTCACCTGCCCGGTTCGCAGTTGGCGTGCCACTGACATGGCGCGATCCTCGTCGGCTGACCAGACTCCGCCGGACAAGCCGTATTCCGAGTCATTCGCCAGCGCGATCGCCTCCTCCTCGCTGTCGTAGGTGGTGATGGCGAGCACCGGCCCGAAGATCTCCTCCTGCCAGATGCGCATGTCCGGGGTGACGTCTGCGAATACGGTAGGCTTGACGTAGAATCCGGATTCGAGTCCGTCGGGCATGCCTTCTCCACCTGCAATGAGGGTCGCCCCCTCTTCGATTCCACTGGAGATGTACTCCGACACGCTGGCCTGCTGGTTGGCGGACACGAGTGGCCCACAGCGCACTGATTCGTCGCGCGGGTCGCCCACGGAGTAGCCGGCCACGCGGGCGGAGATGATGTCCACCACCTCGTCGCGGGCACCGGCCGGCACCAGCAGACGGGTGAGGGCGGAGCAGGTCTGTCCTGAGTTGGCGAAGCAGGCGCCGATGGCCACCTTGGCAGCGGTGGCGATGTCCGCATCATCGAGGATGATGTTGGCGCTCTTGCCGCCCAATTCGAGAGTCACGCGCTTCACGCTCGGCGCAGCCGCCTCGCTCACGCGCACGCCCGCGCCCGTACTCCCTGTGAAGGAGACCAGATCCACATCTGGATGTGCGGACAAGGCTTGTCCCACGACGCTGCCACGGCCGCTGACGAGGTTGAACACGCCTGCAGGAAGGCTGAGTTCATCGAGCATGTCGGAGAGCACGAAGGCATTGAGCGGAGCTTCTCTGGAGGGTTTGAGGACCATCGTGCAGCCAGCGGCGATGGCGGGAGCGACCTTCCCGATGATCTGGTGCAGAGGGAAGTTCCACGGGGTGATCATCGCACAGACGCCAATCGGCTCCTTGACGACCAACGAGTTGCGAATCTCCTCCTCGAATTCGAAATCAGCGAGCAGTTTGGCATACGAACGCAGCACTACACTGGGAGTGCCGACCATCGCCATGCGTGAGTATCCGATTGGGGTGCCGACCTCGGAAGTGATCAGTTGAGCCAGTTCCTCGCCGCGCTCCTTGAACAGAGCCGACAGCTGGTTCAGAATGTCCGCCCGCTCCTCAAGGGTGCTCTGGGACCATTCCGGGAATGCGCGCCGAGCGGCCGCGACGGCCGCGTCCACATCCGCTGACGAGCCGACCGGAACCGAGCCCACCAGTTCCTCGGTGGCGGGGTCGATGACTTGGATGTCGCCTTCGCCGGTGGCGTCGACCCACTGGCCGTCGATGTAGAGTTGCTCGCGCATGTGCATCGTGTATCGGCCGCGCCACTGGGCCGCGTCTTATCACATTCATGCATTTCAAGAATGAGAACTGCGGACGGGATGCGTGGCCCTCACAGTCGAGAAGCACTCTGGCGGGGTGGCGCTGGTCCGGATTGAGGCGGAAGCGGCCAAGAACGCCTTCGATGCAGATACCATGCAGGAGATATCAGACACGCTCAACGCCCAGATGGACGACCACGACGTGCGCGCCATCATTCTGACAGGCACAGGGAAGTTCTTCTCCGCGGGCGCGGACATCAACGCCTTCGAGCAGCATCTGGAGTCGGGGACCATAGGCCCGTTGGTGGACGAGTTGACTACCATACTGCACCCGCTGCTGTCTCGGCTCAGAACCACTGAGAAGATCTACGTCGCCGCTCTCAACGGTGCCGCTGCCGGTGCCGGGCTCGGGTTGGCGTTGTCCGCCGATTACCGAGTGGCGGGACCGGATGCCAAACTGGCCGCCGCCTTCTTTCGCCTCGGGCTCACCCCCGACGGCGGGACGACCTGGCTGTTGCCGCGTCTCGTCGGGTTGCAGAGAACGAAGCGCTTCTTCTTCAACAACGAGACCTGGGGTCCTGAGAC
>CALCOR010000012.1 GCA_937897085.1 uncultured euryarchaeote
AGCGATGTATGGACCCACAAGGGTCTGCTCTCTGAATGTGGCTGAGTTGATGCAACGGCTGATATAGCGGACGCTGGACGGCGAAGCGGAGATTGGCATGGACTTGGAGAGGCACGACTTCGAACTCGATGAGTTGGCGGAGCGCATCGCCAAGGGCGACCACCGTCTGGTGGCGCTGCAGGTTCCCGAGGGGCTGAAGATCCAGGCGCTCGAGATCATCGACGAGATCGAGTCGCGTACCGACGCCAACGTCATCCTCTCCGGCGACCCCTGCTACGGGGCGTGTGACCTCGTGCACAACAAGATGGGCTCGATGGGGATCGACCTGGTGGCGCACATGGGCCACAGCCAGATGAACATCGATTCGGGTATCGAGACGCAGTTCATTGAGGTCACGTACGACGGCGACCCGGAACTCACTCCGGTTCTCCCATTTCTGCACCAGCACCGCGAGATGGCGCGCGCACGCTTGAAGGAGTCAGGTGAAGAGCAAACGGCGGAGAGCGAGGAGGAGGCACAGGAGAAGTTTCTCGATTCGGTGGGCAGGGTGGCTCCATTGTCGGACGCCAAGTTGGGGCTCGTGGGGGCCATTCAGCACCTGCATCTGCTTCCCGAGTTCAAGCAACGATTGGAGGACGCCGGATTCGACGTGACGATTCCCGTGGGGGGTGCACGGCTCTCCTTCCCCGGCCAGGTGCTCGGCTGCAACTACTCGGGCGACGACCCCTCCATCGGCCACTACTTCTTCCTCGGCAGCGGTGACTTCCACCCCATCGGTCTCGTGCTGCACACCGGCAAACCATTGGCCATGCTCGACCCCTACACCGGCGATGCCACCGAGATGGGGCGGAAACAGATCGAACGTATCCTGCGCCAACGCTTCGGGTTGATAATGCAGGTCGACGGCGCCAAGGTGTTCGGGATTCTCATCGGCGAGAAACCCGGCCAGATGCGCAGGAGCCTGGCGATGAGGCTGAAGCGAATGCTTGAGCGCCACGGCAAGAAGGGCTACCTGATCGCGCTCGAATACATCGGGCCCGAGCTGATCGACTTCTATCCGGTCGATGCGTTCGTGAACACGGCCTGTCCGAGAATCGCCATCGATGACTCGACGCGATATTCCAAGCCGCTGATCACTCCGTTCGAACTCGAGGTCGCATTGGGTGAGAAGAAGTGGGAAGAGGGCTACCGCTTCGACGAGATCCCGTGATGCCGCTCAAGAGTTCTTGTTCGGCGACTACAGCGCGTCGGAAGTGGCGATCAGTTTGAGGCTCTCATCCAGTTCAGTCAGCCTCTCTTCGGCAGCATCGATGAACGGTTGCAGTGAGATTGCGAGGTCATCCTTCAACTGGTAGAGATGGCTTGGTCTCCCGCGGTTGCCGGTCTTCTCTGATTGGATCTCCACCAGACCCCTGCGCACCAACTCGCGCATCGCCGTGCTCACCTCTGGCTGGCGCATTCCGGTCGCCGCCTGCAGGTTGCGGCTGTCCATCCACTCCTCCTCGTTCAGTTCGACGAGCAGCCTCCCTACATTCTCTCGTATTCCGATGCGCGCCAACAACTCGACCAGCTCCATCTGGCCATTCGATTCTGCGGCGCGGGAGCCGTTCTGTCTTCCTAAGGTCACGCTGGAGGTGGACATCTCCCACAAGCCGGTCTAATGAGAATATAATGGCTGTCCCGAATCAGTCCACTAGGCGCAGGGCGGAACCGCCTACAACCTCGATGATCTGCGAACCTTCTGCGACCAATCTGCGCTTCAGTTCGCGGTCCACAGTCAACACCGGGCACTGCAATTGGGCTGCCAATTGGATTAACTGGTCGTCGGTGTGACTCACTCCCTCAGGTGCCTGCACCACCTCCGCCCGTGAATCGAGCAGGTCGAGCAGCAGCGTGGCGCTGCGCTCACCCTGCAAGCGCTCCAACTCGGCGCGACCGGCGGGGGTGATGGCGAGTTCGACCGGACCCACCTGTTCGGCGAGCGCGTGGTCGATGTGTATGCCTCCGTCTATGACCGCCACCCAGCCGCAGGCATCGATGAGTACTGTGGGCATCGCTCCACCTCACTGGATGGTGGCGTATCCGATCAGCCGCCAACGGGAACCGACTCGCCGTGAGAGTGTTATGCGACTTCCATCATTGGCGCAGATCGGAAGCCTCAGGTCGAGCGTAGCCTTCTTGCCCTTCACGTGGCTCACGACACCCACCGAGGTCGCCGTGGCGCAGTTCACCATCAGCATCTCATTCGGTTGCAATGGCCTCACGGAGTCGGCAGAACCACCTTCGCCGGTGACCATCTTCTCGAGCAGCGTGAGTTTGAGTTCCACCGAATCCCGCACAGGAGGTGTCTCACCCTCTCTGGAAACCACCTGGCCAGACAGTTCGTCCGCCTTCGTCAGTGAAGGGTCCAGCGGTGTGGCCATCCCGCACAGACCTCCCGCGTGCATCGAATCCCGCAGGGATCCACCCCCTCGCAGAGAGTCGATGATCGTCACCAGCGGCTCCCAGGTAGCCTTGCTGCCATCTGTCACCTTGCGTCCGGGCGCAATCACCACCCGGTCGCCGACGTTGAACGTGCCCT
>CALCOR010000013.1 GCA_937897085.1 uncultured euryarchaeote
CCCTGCTGATGGTGGAGAAGATTGAGGGCATGGTTCAGGCGCAGGTCGAGGCCATCAAGAACCTGAAGATCGACAAGATTACCGTGTGGGATTCCGGCGGCGCCGATGGCGAGGGTTCGACAGCTAACTTCGTCAGCAGCCTGGTGCGCAGTCTGCCACCGCTGCACGACATCGCCGCCAACGCCGGCGTCGACCTGCCAGAATACCTCGGCAGCATGACCGACGACGACGACTCAGGAGCCTGAACGACTCGGCACCAATGCCGCGGAACGGTTGAAGACCGGGCCGCCTTCGGCGGCCCATGCGTCAGCGTGAACTGTTTGCGTTGGCCATGTTGATGGCGATGCTGCTTCCGGCAATGACCGGCTGTCTGTGGGATAAGGACGAGCCTCCACCCCCACCCCTGCCCAGCCCATTCGACTTCGATGAGCCGATCGCCAACACGACGTGGTATCACTTCGGCAACTGGACCGATGCGCTCGACTTCTCAGTCAGTGAACTCAACCTGTCGGTCAATGCCACGCCCATCTGGTCGCTGGGTACCTATTTCGGAATCGGGGCGACCACCTTCGAGCCGACCATCGGAGTGAACTCGGCGGGCACTCTCTTCGTGACGAATTGGGGCGGTCTAGGGCGGGGGACGCACGTCATCAGGTCACAGGACCAGGGGTTGACCTGGGAGGATGTGGGGCCGTATCCGGGCTTGGCTTCGGGGCAGGTTCTGAACTCAAATGACCCCTATCTCTACGTTGATCCGTGGACCGACCGGCTGGTGAAATTCGACATGCACGCTCTGGCAGTGATGTTCGTGGAGTATTCCGAAGATGAGGGGGAATCGTGGAGCATTCCGTACCCGGGTTCCGGTGTCTACACACCTCAGGACCACCAGTCCATCGCCTCCGCTCCCCCTGGGCCCGACTTCGACGGCCCCCTGCTGCACGACACCGTCTACGTGTTCTGCATCAACACCGGGAACCAAGGTCCGCTCGGCCCCTTCTGTGACACGTCGATAGATGGAGGGCACACCTGGGAAGGGCAGGTGATCGGCTGGCCATCAGGACGAACTCAATGCGCCGGCCTGCACGGTCATCTGGTCGGTGCGGAGGATGGCGCCATCTACCGCGGCAATCCCTCCTGCGACGGGCCTGCCGCTTACCGCTCGCTCGATGGTGGCCGGACGTGGACCGAGCACACCATCGACACCGCCCACCAGTCGCGCGGCCACGAGGTTGCCCTCGGGACCGATGAGGCGAGCAACGTCCACGCGCTGTGGATCGCCACCGACGACCTGCCGTACTATTCGTGGTCGCAGGATCAGGGTGAGACCTGGTCGACACCGATCAACGTCGCTCCGCCCGGCGTGAATTACACAGGCTTCCCGACCATCGCCGGGGGAGCTGATGGCCGGGTCGTGTTCGGTTACATCGGCGAGTCGAACCACTCCGAGTGGAGCGGTTACATGGGAATCATCACCGACACCTATGCTGACAATCCACTCATCACCACGGTGGCGGTCAACGCCAAGGCGGACATGCTCGACGACACCGAGGACTGCGGGTCGGTGCGCTGCGGCGGCTTCGGCGACTTCATCGACGTGGTGATCGACAAGCAAGGTCGGCCGTGGATCGCGTTGGCGCACAATCCTGCCGGCGAGGAGGGCATCGCTGGAACACTCGTCACCGGCCCTCGCCTGCGCGGACCGCTCGAACCGCTGCCTCCGATCGTCCCCGGTGGGCCCGAAACACTAGGCCTCTGACCCGAACCATCATTGACAGAGTGTCCGGTCCGCCCTATGGGCGGACCGATGACCAACTACGGATTTGTCATCGACAATCGGAAATGCATCGGTTGTCATGCTTGCACGGTAGCCTGCAAATCGGAGCACGACGTGGCGATTGGAGTCAATCGAACACATGTCAAATACATCGAGACCGGGACCTATCCGAATTCGGGTCGCGAGTTCAGCGTCCACCGCTGCAACCACTGTGAGGATGCTCCGTGCGTCTCCATCTGCCCGACTATCGCCCTGTTCACCCGTGAGGACGGCATCGTTGACTTCGATTCCGACCGTTGCATCGGTTGCAAATCCTGCATGCAGGCCTGCCCCTACGACGCCCTCTACATCGACCCTAACACCTCCACCGCCGCCAAGTGCAACTACTGTGCCCACCGGGTGGAGAACTCCTACGAGCCGGCCTGTGTCATCGTCTGCCCCACAGAGGCGATCATCTCAGGAGATCTCGATGACCCGGAATCGAACATCGCCATGATCATCTCGGAACAGACGGTGACCGTGCGCAAGCCCGATTCGGGAGCGAAGCCGAACGTGTTCTATGTGGACACCAGTGAGGAGATGCTCGATCCGCTGGCAGCACCACCGGAGAGCACCGGTGTGTGGACGGACCAAGAGGGAGGAGTGGGTCATTTCGCAAGTCAGGCGCAGGCGTTGTTGCACGCCCATGGTTATGGTGACCGGATGAAGGATGTCGACGAGGAGAACGCTCGCCGGGTCTACGATGCACCCGACAAAGGTGTGCTGTGGGGCTGGGAGGTGAGCACGTACATCTGGACGAAGGCGATTGCCGCCGGCACCTACCTCGCCGCGATGCTCTACTGGCTGGCATTCGGTGGTGACATCTCGGGCGTCCTCCTGCCCGTGCTCGGCATATCCCTCGGATTCCTGGCGCTGACCGGCTTCCTGCTCGTCTACGACCTTGACAGACCCGAGCGCTTCCTCTACGTGCTGCTGCGACCTAACTGGGAATCATGGCTCGTCAAGGGTGCATACATCCTGGGCGCCTACGGAGCCATTCTCACAGCCTCATTGGCTGTCGTCTGGTTCGATCTGGGTGAGAATTGGCTGACGTGGCTGGCATATGCCGGAATGCCGCTCGCTCTGCTCACAGGGGTCTACACCGCCTGGCTGCTCAATCAGGCCGTCGCTCGTGAAGCATGGACATCAAAGTGGCTGGCACCGCAGTTCGCCGTCGAAACGCTGCTCGCCGGTGTCTGCGTGCTCGTGCTGCTCTCAGAGGAGATGCTCGTATGGGTCATCGTCGCAGTCGTCGCTTTGGCGGTGCTCGCCGCTCACCAGCGGCGCACGATCAGGGAGCCGCAGCTGGTGCCATTGAGTTGAGGTGTGAAGATGGGAAAGAAGTCGATCATCGAACGTATCGGCGAGGCGCTGCACCTCATCCCGCGGATTCCTGAGCGTCCGTGGTCGTCGGGAGCCTCGGGTCCACTCAGAGCATATCCTGACCCCGATGACTGGCAAGACCATGTCGAACTCGATGCGAACGCATGGCCCAAGCAGGTCGAGCGGCGCTACTCGCTCGTGCCGACGACCTGTTTCAACTGCGAGTCGGCTTGTGGATTGTTGGCCTACATCGACAAGGAAACGGGCGAAGTGAGCAAGTTCGAGGGCAACCCGCATCACCCGGGAAGTCGAGGACGGAACTGTGCGAAAGGTCCGGCGACCATCAACCAGATCAACGACACAGAACGCATCCTACACCCACTTCGGAGGTCAGGAGCGCGCGGTGCTGGAGAGTGGGAGAGGATTACCTGGGAAGAAGCACTCGACGAGATCGCAGGAAAAATCAGGGATTCTCTGAAGACCGGCGCGCGCGACCGAGTGACCTACCACGTCGGTCGACCGGGCAATGAGGGATACACCGAGCGTGTGCTCAAGGCGTGGGGAGTCGACGGACACAACTCGCACACCAACATCTGCTCATCGGGAGCGCGCCTCGGCTACTCCATGTGGCACAAGTTCGACCGACCAAGCCCTGATCACGCTAACGCCAAAGTCATCCTTCTGACGAGTTCTCACCTTGAGACTGGGCACTACTTCAACCCGCATGCACAACGAATCGTGGAGGGGATGATGGATGGCGCCGAACTGATCGTCATCGACCCTCGACTGTCGAACACCGCCGCCTTGGCCGACCACTGGCTTCCCACCTGGCCGGGCTCCGAGACCGCCCTGTTCCTCTGCTGGGCGCACATGATCCTCGAGCAGGGCAAGTACGACCGTGATTTCATGCAGAACTGGGTCAACTGGGACGCATGGATGGACGCTGAACACCCTGACGAGCCCAATGAGTTCTCACGCTTCATTGAGCTCCTCACAGAGGAGTATTCGGAATACACGCCTGAGTTCGCCGCCGCCGAGTGCCAGATTCCGGTCGAGCAGGTCATCGCCGAACTCAAGGACGGACCGCTGGCGCACCTGCCGTCCGGGAAGTACGCGGCCAACGCCGCCTGGGTCGCCTGCGCGGTGATCGGGTTCAACCTCGCCCGCGCCGTCGCCGTTGCCACCGCGATGCGCACCGCCCGCTGGGCCA
>CALCOR010000014.1 GCA_937897085.1 uncultured euryarchaeote
GAAGGCCTTCCAGGTATCCCGTTGCCGCAGGACATCGAAGTCAAGACCCGCTACCATCGAACCTCCGACCTGCCCGACGCATTTGATTGCGGCGGGGACAGGGGTGGGACGAAAAGTGGATGTGAAGTGTCATCACGATTAAGTCGCCAACACTCGTCGAGCCCTTGCTGGGCTCGTGGTCTAGGGGTTATGACGTCGCCTTCACACGGCGAAGATCGCAGGTTCAATTCCTGCCGAGCCCACCAGCTTTGAATCAATGGAAGGTGGGCTCGACAGTCATCGAACTCTCGTGGGAGACTTCAAAATCTGCCTTGTCAGAAGCGATTCATGGTAGTGGTTAGTGAGGCCGACGTCGAGTTCTATCAGCGCAATGGCGCTGTGGTGATTCGTAATCTGCTCAATGCCGAAGAAGTCGAAAAACTGGCCACGGCGATCGATTGGAACATCGAGAATCCCAGCCCCCTCGGCCAGACCGCCAGCCGCAATTCAGACCCTGGCCGTTTCTTCGAGGATTTCTGCAATTGGCAACGCATCTCAGCCTACCGCGAAATCATCTTCGATTCAGCACTTCCAGAGGTCGCATCCAAGCTGATGAGAAGCGCAGTAGTAAGGCTCTACCACGACCACATGTTGACCAAAGAACCGGCGACAAAACAGCCGACTCCGTGGCATCAAGACCTTCCGTACTACAATATCGAAGGCTCGCAGAACATCAGTTTCTGGATCCCTGTCGACCCGGTCTCTCGGCCCGCAACACTCGAGTTCGTCGCTCGCTCGAACGATGGCACTTGGTACATGCCCAAGACCTTCCTGACCGACCAATCCAAGTGGTTTCCAGAGGGTAGTCTGGCTGAAGTTCCCGATATCGACGGCGAGCCTGATTCACACGAGATCCTCGGTTGGGAATTGAATCAAGGAGACGCCGTCGCATTCCATATGTTGACGCTGCACGGCGCACGCGGCTCAACAAATCGGCGCCGAGCATTCTCAGTCAGGGTGATGGGCGAGGACATTCGTCACGCCCCACGAACTTGGCGCACTTCCCCCGAGTTCGAGGGGTTAGCAGAGGAGTTAGCAGCGGGGGCAGAGATGAACCATCAGCTGTTTCCAATCATCCATCCGCGCTGAGAATCTATTGGACACCGATTCCGCGAAATCATTAACAGGACTTCATTCGACCCGTTCAATGATGAGAAGCAACATCCTCGTTCTGATTCTGGCTGCAATTCTACTGTCTGGCGTCATGCCGGCCCAAGCCGAGCATGAGTGGGACCACCGCTACGTCATCGAAGGCAATGTTCTCTCGCCCGATGGTGGGGTCATGCGCTGGATGACTGTCGAGATAGATTGTTCAGAAGATGCGACCGATTCTTCACTTTGTGGAAATAACGAAAATCGTGCCGACAGCACTGGATTCTCAGGCAATTACGAGTTGATTCTGCATATCCACTCCGGCGACCACGGAATGAAGATTGTACTCGATGTCGACGGACAAAAATTTGAGCACATCATCGACCTGCAAGGCGCTGATGGACAACCGTTGGAGGAGGACAGATACGTCACTGACGACCTGCAATTGGACAACGACCCTGGCTTCTTTCACACTCTCGCCGCCTCGTTTCTTCTCGTCGTACTGATCGTCGGCAGTATCGCGGGCCTCGTCGTCAAGATGCGAGGCTCGAAGTCGATCGACGAATCACCTGCAACAAAGTCGCGCTCGAGCAGCGGCGATTTCATTGATTGTCCACATTGTAAAGCGCGCTTGAGGGCTCGAAATGCCGCAGCGCACATGTTGAAAGTTCACCGCGTCAAGGATTACGAAATCCCAGACGAAGATGCCTGATTCTTACAGGAAGCGAACCGCGGTCTGAGGCATCAGACACCGTGTGGCAGCCAGATGTTCTTCACCTGAATCGCTGCTCTGAGCAATTCCTCGTCGGCCGCGCTCGTGTCCGCGTTCCAGACTCTCTTCATGTTTCCAGCACTGGCCACCTCCACCTCGGCGATGTCGCCCGCAGCGGACCAGATGGCGTCGACACCGTCGTGTTCCGCAAGGGTACTGACAATCTCTTGGCGCAGCCCGGTGACGAAGTTCAGTACGCCGCCGGGAAGGTCAGAGGTCTCCAGCACTTGGTAGATGCCAGCGGCCGCCAGCGGGTGTGCTTCTGAGGGAATCGCCACCACGGTGTTGCCCATGGCGAGCAGTGGTGCCACCAGTCGGGTGAATCCATGCAGTGGTCGTGAATCGGGGCAGATCACTCCGACGACACCGATCGCCTCGTTGAGTGCCAGAACCAGTCCGTGCATGGTAGTCTCGTGCACACGTCCGTCGAACTTGTCCGCCCACGCCGCCCAGCGGAACCACTCGGCGACGGAGTCGGCAACTTCGGTAGCCGCATCATCATCGGAGCAGCCGGTGCTCGCTGAGATAATGCTCGCGAATTCCTCGGTGCGCTGTTCGAGGTTCTCGGCGATGTAGTAGAGCACCTGTGCGCGTGAATGAGCACTCATTTCTGCCCAGGCGGTCGCCTTGATGGCTGCCGCCACCGCGTCTCGAATATCCTTGCGATTACCCCGGCCGACCTGTCCACCCGGCACATCGAGTGAGTAGCCACCATCCGGCCGCTTCTGCTTGCCGCCGATGTACATCTTGGCTGTCCGATCGATATCTCCTGAGCCGTCACCGCCTGCTGGCGCGGGAGCGTCTACCCCTGCGGTAGCGACAGCTGCGGTAGACTCGTGATCACCTGTGGGTCGTATGTAGGCGTGCATCCCCTCGCGTCCGCCCTCGCGACCGAAGCCTGACTCACGATAGCCACCGAAGCCGGAGTTGGCGTCGAATTGATTGGTGCAGTTCACCCAGATAGTGCCAGCGCGAATTGCCCGTGCAACCTCTAGCGCCGTGTCGAGGTCCTGACTCCAGACGCTGCCGGCCAGTCCATAGCGCGTGTTGTTTGCGAGCGCGATCGCCTCTTCGTGGGAGCGGAAGGTGAGCGAGACCAGCACCGGGCCGAAGATCTCCTCCTGGACGATCGTGGAAGCGGGTGAGACGTCTGTGAACAGTGTGGGCGGGAAGAACCAGCCTCCCTCGGGAAGTTCGGTGTCCGGTTGCCACATCGTGGCCCCTTCGTCACAGCCGAGCTGGCAGAGTTCAGA
>CALCOR010000015.1 GCA_937897085.1 uncultured euryarchaeote
CTACGGCTACAATCTCGCCGAGGTCTACTACGCCTCCAACCCGCTCATCTCGTGGATGGGCACTGTGGTGGGTGATCCCAAGATGGCCGCCTACTCCGATATTCTGCACGACATCAACGTCAGTGCGGTGCGCACGAACGGCACTCTGTCCATCGGGGTGAACGGCAGTGTCGAGGTGCTACTGGAGAACCTCGGGCCGGGGGCGGTGAACGGTTATCTCGAGGTGCGTGACAGGGTCGGTGGCACGCTGCTGGCCAACCGCACGGTGGTGATGCCACCTGGTGATCAATCTGGCAGCCGAGTCATCCTGTCGCTCAACCTCACGCCCACGCGCGTGGGATTCAACGAGTACGTGATTCGCTACGTTGCTGGAAACTGGAGCAACCCAGAGCGTATCGTTGACAACAATCTGGGCATCCTCAACCTGCAGGTCAATGAGCCCCCCGTCGCAGATTCGCTCACCTGCTCGACGCTGATCGCCGCGCGTGGGAATGTCGTCGGCTGCACGACGCTAGTCAGCGATGACTTCGGGGTCGTGCGCGTCCGCCTCGGATGGCGCCTGAACGGCAGTGGCGATGACTGGACGTTCATCGAGGCGGCGAGTTCAGATTCGGTCGAATGGTATGCGAGCCTCTCGGTGCCGACTACCATCCCCATCGGCACGCTCGATCTGCTTGCCGAGGTGCGAGACGCCCAGGGGCTGGTCGACCTGCTCGAAGTTCCCAACGGACTGCAGGTGATCGATGCCACCGCGGTGTGGCATGGCATCCACGTCGCCGGTGTGGACGAGGATGACTGGAACGGAGCCAGTCCGTTGTCCAACCCAGCACCGTCAGGGGTCACCCGCGGCTTGGAGCAGACGCTGACCGCCTGCGCCGTCGATGCGGACCACGACGCGACGGTTGCGATTCCGGTGTTCATAGCCACGCGCGGCGCCGTGACCGCTGTGGAGGGGGTCAACACGACCGACCCATCGCTCCACTGCTACTCGGCGATCTGGATGATCGAGTGGGGCAGTCAGCGCCAATCTGCAGAACTGCACCTCTACGACCATCTCGGGACATTGTGGAACACACGCACGATTCCGGTAGATGACGTTCCATGGGAAGCGGAGTTGACCTTGATCGATTCCTCGGGTGTGGAACAGCAGTTCGCTCGTGGATTGGGTGAATGGGTGCGCATCACCATGAGTGACGTCGACGATCCGCTGACCGGTTTCCTCGGCCGATTGACCACGACCTGGCCGGGACATGTTCCGCAGTCGTTGGATGTGGAGATTGACGAGTCCTCCAATGGAACAGTCGAGTTTCGTCTGCCGCTCGCAGATGGGATGCTGGTGCCCGGGAATCTGGAACTTGCACTTACTCTCACCGACGATGGCCAGACTGGCATGACTCGGGAGTTCTCGGTGAGTTGGCTGTTGCACATGCAGCCTCCGGAAGTGCTCGACATAGGCCTTTGCGAGGGGGGTCCGCTCGAACTCACCAGAGGCATGCCGCAACGGGGATGGATCTCGATGGACACTCATCGGATGCTCGAGGGGGTATCGTTCACACTGGCCCAAGCGGGAACGATCGTACCGATAACCTCCTCACGTGTCGATTGGCCTGACTGCCAGTTTCCGGACACACGCCACTACATGTGGGGATTCGAGTTGCTCGTTGACAATCGATTCAGCGAGGGAGAAGCGACCCTGCTCGCCATCGCCACCGACGTCGATGGGCTGCGCGGCACGAACGAGTGGACATTACAGATTGCTTACGGTGAGCCGCAGATCGACATTGGTGCGCTGCCCACAGAGGTGAGCGTGGGCGAAGCGACCGTGCTCGAGCTGCAGGTGAACGATCCAGATGGTCATGAAGGAACTGAGTGCGTTGTGCTGGTGCGAGACGAGAACGCCTCGATAGTTCTGAAGGCTCAGCAACATCCTGGCAATGACGGTCGCCTGACTCCGACTTGGTGGCCACCGGCTGAAGGCGCACCGTTCATCGTGGCAGTCGGCTGTACCGATGCGCACGGCAACCAGGCTGCGGCGACATCTGGAGAGATCGGCTTGGCTGTGAAGGAGTTGAATTCAACTGATGAGGAACAGGCGACGGCCACCCCTGACGAAATGTACATGACAGCGTTCGCGGCGGTCGCTGCAGGTCTTCTTCTTCTACTGCTCATCACCGCGCTCAGTTCCCTTCTCGTTCGGCGCAGGAGCGTGGAGATGACCGAAGATGTCGTCGAGCAGGACTCGGCTTGGGCGGCTCCGGAGGATTCCTTCAAGGAGGGTGTCCAGAGTCTGGAAATGCAGCAGATGGCACAGGACCCGACCGGTGAGGGGGATTCGCCCATCTCAGATGACCATCCGGACGAGGTGAGTCAGGAGGAGCAAGCCGAACATGATTCCATCTTGGACGAATTCCTCGACAGCGAAGAGTGAACCCAACTCGCGAAAGAGAGTTCGACCGGACCTGTATCGCGCACAAGAACATTCATCTCTATTCGCCGTTCACAACAGAACAATGGCAGTCGGATACGTACTGATCAACGTCCAGCCGGGAAGCGAGCTCGAGGTGTTCCAGAGCATCGCTGAGCTTGACATGGTACAGGACGCAACGCTGCTGTTCGGAGACTACGACATCATCGTCAAGATGACCGCTGGCAGGATGAGCGACATCGCCGCCGCGGTCGTCGATCACGTACGCCAAATCGAGGGCGTGACCGACACGAAGACTCTCGCGGGCGCGGAGTTGTAGCACCGCGCGACTCTGTTCGGGGGACTGCTCTAGAGTACGCTCCTGAGTCGATATTTTTCGACAAGAAATTCCTACCTACCGGCGAAAATTTCCGTTTTCGGTGCCTTGGAACGGCCCCCAGAGGGCCATAGCGGGAGAACGAATAAAACGGCTAATGGGACGCA
>CALCOR010000016.1 GCA_937897085.1 uncultured euryarchaeote
GAGCATGGCGAACGCGAACTGGTGATGACGAACAAGTTCGGAGAGGTGGTCGACACCCACCCAGAGGGTGACTGCGATTCGGGTGACGTGGCTATGACCTCAGGGGTCGACCTGCCACTGACCGACAGCGCTGCCGCGGCCTTCGAGCATATCGTGGAAGAACTGCAGGACATGGATTGGGCGGCGGCGCAGGCGGTGCTATCGGAACTCGTCTCCGAATCCCAGGAGCACTCCCGTTCACGCCCCATTGAGATCCTCACGCTGCTGCTCGACCGTCGCTATCCTGCCGGATCGCTGCGCCCCAGCCTGTGGCTGCACAAGGTGCAGGACACGCTGATGGGCATCCTGGCGCATGCCGCCAACCAGCCGGACGAGTTGTTCGTCGGCCAGAAGACCGTGGGCCACCGTCCTGACCCAATGAACGACCAACAGGCAATCGTGGTCGATGCCAGGCCATACCCCATCGAAGGGACAGACTCGCTGGCCCGTGAACTCGTAGCACTGTATCGCGGTGGTTGGCGCGTATTCCACGTCATCAACTGCAGAGGTCATCGGTTCATCGGCAACGGTTTCGGAAGCGGAAGCGGCGGGGTGCGCATGGACGTCTACGGGTCTGTTGGGGATTACCTCGCCAGCGGCAACGGCGGCATGACGTTGGTGATGCATGGCAACGCGCAGGACCAGGTGGCGCAGATTCACAACAGCGGTGAGCTGGTGGTGCATGGGGACGTCGGGCAATGCTACGGCTATGGTGCCAAGGGAGGGGATATGTTCGTGCTCGGCAACGCCGCCGGACGCCCGATGATCAACTCGGTGGGCACACCGAAACTGGTCGTCAACGGAACCGCGCTCGACTACATGGCGGAGTCGTTCATGGCCGGAGACCCGCTGAAGGGTGGTGGCTTCGTCATCATCAACGGAATGCGTTACGACGGCCGCGGGATGCTCGAGGAGATGCTCACCCCATATCCGGGTGGCAACCTGTTCTCGCTCGCCTCCGGGGGTGCCATCTACGTGCGCGACCCACACAGCACACTGTCTGATTCTCAACTAAACGGGGGTGAATTCACAGAACTCTCCGAGGCTGACTGGGCCGTCATCGAACCCCTGCTGATGCGCAACGAGGAACACTTCGGGATACCGCTACAACGACTGCTCACGGTGGATGGGCAAGTGTGCAACCCCGCTGAGGTCTACAGGAAGATCATCCCTGTGAAGAGCAAGGCGCTGCACGCTGAAGCGGCATGGTCCGGCCACGCTGAATGAAATCATCCCGGGCACACCCCCCCCTATACCCGACCTCATTTGGATTGGTTGAATGCAGGCCTGACCGTGTTGCGCATCAGCATGGCGATGGTCATCGGACCGACCCCACCGGGAACAGGACTGATCGTGCCGGCGAACGCAGACACCTCTGGGTGGAC
>CALCOR010000017.1 GCA_937897085.1 uncultured euryarchaeote
AAGCGCAATAGATGGGATGCACTCATCTGTCGATGAGTCACATGGATGTCGTATCCGATCTCGCTGATGGCCGCAGCGGTCAGATCGCATATCTCTCCGCCAGCCCGTTCGAGGTACACCACATCCTCTGTAAGTTGGAATCAGCGCCTGGACACCCCGTGTTCGGACACCTGCTTCTGCCCGACGAGCCTGCATCCCAACCCATGCCTTGCGTAGTCGCCTGCCATGGAAGCCGCGGCTGGGCTGAACATCACCACGACCACATGACCAATTGGCTGGAGGCTGGAATGGCAGTGTTCCGCGTCCATAGTTTCGATGCCCGTCAGGTGATCAGCACCGTCGAGGATCAGATGATGGTGACGCATGCGATGATGCTCAACGATGCCTTCGAGGCGCTCAAGTTGCTCGGAACCCACGAGATGATCGACTCCGACAGGATTGCCATATCCGGTTGGAGCCTTGGTGGGACCGTCGCGCTCTATTCGGCGTGGTCTCCAATCTCCGAAGCGCTGGCACCCGCGGGCGAGCGGTTCGCAGCCTACCTGCCCTTCTACCCAGCTGCTCACATGCGCCCCGAAGACCAGCGTTGGGAGGGTGCGCCGATCAAGATCCTGCACGGAGAGATCGATGACTACACTCCATTGGATTTCGTACTGGGAATCGTGGATGTGGCGGGTGCGAACGGCGCGAACATCGAGGTCGAGGTCTATGCGAACGGGCATCACGCCTTCGACTCGAGAGAGCCGATGACCTGGCTGGCGAATGCAATCAAGTTGGATACGAGGACGGTCCAGATCGACAGCGATGGAGAGATGTGGGCGGAGATCGAGCCAGGGAGGCGCATATCGCTCAACGAGCCATTCCAGCGCCAAGCGGCATTCGATTACGCCAAGAATGTGGGCGCGCATATCGGAGGCGATGCCGATGCACGGTCTCGTGCTCTGAAAGATAGCACGGATTTCCTGCTCCAAGTTCTCTGAGTTGAAGCCCTCGCCCGTCAGCCATTCCGGTCTGTCGAAATCAACATAGTGCAGTGAACGCTGGCATCGGTGTGACGAGTACGAATGCCGAGTCGGTGAAGAAGTCCATCGACCAGATGTCTCCGGAAGGTAAGCGTGCACTGAAGGGATGGTATCTCTATGATTGGGCGAATCAAGCCTATGCGCTCACCGTGATGGTGGTCATCGCACCTCAATTGATGGCCGGTTTGTACAACTTGGCCACTGGAACTCAGTCGGGCGACGCCTTCTACGCATTCGTGCTGACATTTTCGATGGTGTTCGTGGTCATCACCGCACCCGCTTTGGGCGTCATCGCAGATCGGATGCCGGTCAAGAAGAAGTTACTGAAATGGTATACCATCGCTGGAGTTGTATTCACGGCTCTGATGGGAGCAGCACCCTACTTTGGTTCACAAGGATACATTGTCCTCGCCATGATGTACACCATCGGGACGATCGGATTCACCGGTGGTAACGTCATCTATTACTCATTCATGCCTTATCTGGCAGAGAAGCACTGTCAGGATCATGTCTCCTCGTGGGGATACTCATACGGATTCATGGGTGGCTCAATTCTACTCATCTTCCATCTGTTCGTCTTGATGGGGCCATTCAACTGGGATACCAACTTCAAACTGGCCGTGATCTTCGTCACCTCCTCGTTGTGGTGGTGGGGCTTTGGCATGCTGATGTTCAAATGGACTCCCGAGCCAGAAATCCCCTCACACATGGAATGGGAAGGCGTCGTCAAAGCAGCCAAGGTCGCCTACGCTCAGGTGTTTCAGACCGCACGCGAGATCAAGAAATTCAAGGTTCTTGCACTGTTCCTGGTCGCTTATCTTCTGTTCTATGATGGCGTGAACACGATTGCAAGCATGGCTAGTGCGTTCGGAGAATCTGTCCTGCGTCTAGATACCAGCATGAATGTCATGTTGCTGCTGACTGTGAACGTCGTCGCCATCCCGATGACGCTTGTATTCGGGAAATTGGCCAATATCAAGGGGACCAAGTTCGCCTTGATGTTGGCCTTGCTCATCTACTGTTTCGTTGCTGTGGCCGCAGCGGGCTTCGCACCGTTGGAATTGGAAGGTGAGGAGGATACTGAGAGGTATGACTTCGCCTTCACATGGAACAATGAAACCGGTGTATACGAGATGACCACTCTCTATGATCGCGGTTACGAGAACTGGATTGGTGAAAGTTCGGAAGGTGATGCGGCCTTCCGTGATGCCTTCCAAGAGCACTTCCCTGAGCCAGATTACAGTGTAGATAGTGCCGGCAAAAGTACACTCGGGACCGGATTGCTGGTCTGTCTGTTCATCTTGGTCATGATCGCCGTACTGGGTCGAGGTGTCATGTGGTTGCAAGATCGGGAAATGGGCTGGATGGGGGTCATCGCAGCAGTCCTGCTCGTTGGAACGGGGATCTTCGCTGCGTCCTTCCTTGCCGATCAAGCATCTATCAAAGAAGACGATGTCAAGACCATCACAGAAGCGGATGCGGTCGCACTCGTGGCGGCGTTCGATGAGACCAGCGACCACCGATTCTCCATCATCATCGTCGGCGGAAATGAGTCCATTGCAGGTTCTTCGGAGATCGGGGATACGCATCCAACGATAGTCGATCAGGGTGGACCAGTTGATTGGTGGGCCAAATCCATGCGCGATTACGTATGGGCTCCACTCGGAATCGGGGTAGCATTGCAATGGATCATCCTCGGAATGCTCGTTGGGGTGGCCATGGGCTCTGCTGGTGCACAAGCTCGTTCGATGTTCTCACAATTGGTCCCTGAAACACGCACTTCAGAGTTCTTCGGATTCTTTGGCTTCCTTGGGAAATCAGCCGCGATGATCGGGACCTTCATCTATGGAATCACCAGTTCGGTATTTGACAGCCGTGTCGCGCTCATGTCGGTCACCGTCGTCATTCTGATTGGCACCTATCTTGCCAACAAGATAGATCTCGAGGAAGGGATTCGTGTTGCGGCTGAGGAAGATGCCCGAATCCGCGGAGAATCAGCCGGTGAAGATTGATTGAGATCACTCTGGTTCAGTTCTGGTGAGTCTGAACTTTGCGTGGCATCATCGCTTTATCTCATGTCATGAAGTCGGCGACTCGTGGGCGAGGTTCTGCATGTCGTGACCGGTGCGTTCGGCTATACTGGCCGATGGATAGCTCACCGTCTCCTGGAGAAAGGAATCCGCGTCAGGACACTGACCAACGCGATCGGAAGGGACGACCCTTTCGATGGCAGGGTGGAGGTACATTCACTGGATTTCGATGACCACTCTGCACTCGTGGAATCACTGCGAGGAGCGGAGGTGCTCTACAACACCTATTGGGTTCGCTACAATCATCCACGTCGCAACTTCGATCATGGAATAGCGGTGGAGAACAGCAGGCGTTTGTTCGCTGCCGCTGCTGAAGCCGGAGTTGAGAGAATCGTCCATCTCTCCGTAGCCCATCCGCACAAGGCCCCTGATTGGACCTACTTCCGGGGCAAGGTCGCTGTCGAAGGACTCCTACACGACTCGAACCACTCCTATGCGATTCTTCGGCCAACAGTATTGTTCGGTGGTGGGAGGAATGTACTGATCAACAACATCGCATGGATGCTGAGAAAATTTCCGATCTTCGGAGTATTTGGCATGGGGAACTATCCCATCCAACCTGTGCACGTCAAGGATGTCGCCAGAGTAGCCGTCGAGCAAGGCGAGGCGCGTGAGAATGTGACGCTGGATGTCACGGGACCCGAGACTTTCCGCTACAAGGAGTACATCGTCCTGATGGCCAGATCGATGGGCCTGCGCCGACTCATCCTACCGATGCCTTCGACCTTAGGTTGGGTCTTCGGGAAGTTCCTTGGATTGTTCCTGCAGGATCTGGTCATCACCAGAGCAGAGATCCGGGGGCTGAAGCGTGGACTGATGGCATCGGACGAGGAACCGCT
>CALCOR010000018.1 GCA_937897085.1 uncultured euryarchaeote
CTTTCATCATCGACGAGGCACAGGACAACTCAATCCAGCAGTGGTTGCTGCTCTCAAGGCTCTGGGGTGTCCGTCAGCGAGCGGAAGGAGATCCGGATGCCCCACAGAGTGCCTGGCAGCCGACGGTATGCTGGGTCGGCGACCAGAAGCAGAGCATCTACGGGTTCAGGCAAGCGCAAGTCAGCGGGATGGCGCGCTACACATCCCATCTGCGCAGTGTGAATGAGTACGAATTCGCCAACGAGGATCGACTGCTTACTGCGCCGGCGCTCAGGCAACAGGCTGCATCGCGCGACCCTAGACACGTCGACACATCGTCATTCGTGACCGCTCTTGAATGGGTGAACAGTCGGCCGATTCCCTCGAACGCGTGGATTCGCTTCGACCTCGATGACGATGGCAACCCGGTCAGCGCCGTGGATACTGCGCGCAGGGCGCAGGGGCACATCGATCTGGTGACGAACTACCGGACCTGTCAGGACCTGCTGGAAACGATGAATGAGTGGTGGGAGGATCTGTTCGCCCCGCGCCACGACCTGTTCCCTGGTGATTGGTACGCACGTGCTCGCGCCCTCAGGGCACACCGCACCGAGGAGCGTGGTGGGCTGGAGTGGCTGTTGCCGCTCTCAGGTGGGGCTGCGAGCGATCCACCTGAGGATCTGGCCGTGGCCATCGATCCGTTTGACTTGGGCAGGGGAGCGACTGCGGTACATCTCGAGAACGAATTGATCGCCTCCCGAATCCGCTCTCTGGTGGACGGCTCCGCGATGCGCGTGCACGATCCGACTGCTGATGACGGCTGGCTCGAACTGCCGGCGGCCGATTCGGTCGAGCCGCGGGACATCATGGTGCTGATGCCGTCGCGTACGCACATGGCTGACCTGATGCACCGGTTGACCGCGCTTGGTGTCCCTGCTCTCGCTGACCAGGAGGGAGGACTGCTGGAACAGCCGGTAGTGCGGGCGTTGATGGCGTTGGTGCAGATGGTCGCCCGCCCGCGCATGCCGTTCAACGCCGCCGCGCTCTCCCGTACGCCGCTGATCGGGCACTCTGATCTACAACTGCAGGAGTTCCTGCTCGAGGAGGACGGCGACGAGGACCTGCTCGTCCGCCTCGTCGAGCATGCGGTCAGCGACGGCCAGCGAGCCCTCGTGCAACGCTGGGTGGAACTCGCGCAGAGTGGGAGGCTGCTGCGCCTGCTGTCAGAGACGCTCGACCATTCGGACCTGCTGCTGGCGCACCCGACACCGGTGGAGCGTCAATATGCTGAGCAGTTCGTCGAATTGGTAAGTCAGCAGGTTGCTGAGGCGGGTGGCGATGTGGTGCTGCTGGCTGACAGGCTGCATCGCTTGTCGCAGGTTGCCGGCCGTCATCTTTCCTCGACCGCGCTGCCTCCGGGAAATGCTGTGCAGCTGATGACGATCCATGGGGCGAAGGGTCTGCAGTCGAAGGTCGTCATAGTGACCGGGATGTTCTCGGAGAATCAGAGCAACATCTCCCAGTCCCTGAGGGACAATCTGCTGATCACCGCCGACATGTTCAGCCCTCGCGTCCACCCATGGCGCAGCCAACCGACTCCGGACAGCGGAAGTTGGCGGCTGTCCAACCGGCTGTTGGAAGCACAGGTCCAGGCCGAGGCGCGACGTCTGCTCTACGTCGCCTGTACCCGCGCCAAGGACCTGCTCATCGTGGCCGGCGCACCCAAGAACGCGTCGCTAGCGCCGGCGGCGGCATCGATTGAGATCGACTGGAAGTACGGTCCGACACCTCACTTCGGTCAGATGTGGCTCGAAGCGTTACGCCAGTCGTCCAGCCGAGCAGGGGACGCCGCCTCACCGTGGATGCTCGAAGGCGATGCGGCGATGGCATCCCCGTTACCACATTCGTTCAGCGGTGACATCGCTCTCAGCCCCGCCGCACTCGTCGCCGACGCTCATCTGCCACCGAACGGCCTGACCTCGTTCCCCATCCTGCACCATCCGGACTGCGTGCTCGAAGAGCGCGAGGTGGTCGCTCCGCTGGTGACCATGCAGCGGTTGCACGACAGCGCTCGCCTCGATCCTGAACCTGTGGCAGCCGAGCAGCCAAGGAATCTGACTCGTCGCATCCGTATGGCTCCTCACCGTCTTGACACGGCCAGCCGCTGTATCAGGCAGCATTGGCTCAGCACGCATATCGGACTGCTGTCCGAGCCGATTCGCCTGCCGCTGCTAGATGATGACGGACAGGATGAGGGTGAGCAAGAGGATGGACCACGTCTACCGGAACCTACCGTTCTCGGCTCACTGTTCCACAGGCTGGTCGAACTCGGTATCGGGAATCCAGGACCACCCGAATCAGGACCGCTCGTCCCGCTGCCCGCCCAATGGATGCGCTTCAACTCTGACATGCTCACCTCGCCCGCTCTCATCGACACGGTGTGTGACGAACTGCTCCCAGTGGACGTCGACCGAGACGCCACCAGCGACCTGCTGCTAGAGATGGGGCGCACGCTTCAGCAAGGACCGCTCGGAAGGCTGTGTTCCGGAGAGGTCGTCGGTGACGACAGAGTGGAGGGACTGCGCACCGAATGGCCGTTCACACTGCAGGTTCCCATCGAACTCGAGGACTGTCAGGAACTTGCTTGGACACCTACGGGAGAGGTGCATACGGCTACGGTGGACAGGGTGCTGTTCGATTTCAATGGCCTGGCCGACCTAGTGTTGTGCACCCAGCAGGGCGAGGGTGAACGAGCGACCATCCGCGCGGTCGACCTGAAGACAGAATCCTGTCTCGGATTGCTCGACGAGACTGCCGAGGATCCGGCTGATGTCCTAGGAACCCTGTTCGAGCCTGTCGCTGACCCGGATGACCCGACATCGCGCAACGAGGCAGAGTCCTCACTGCTCAGCAAGTATCGATTCCAGTTGCAACTCTATCATCAGGCGCTGCTCGGTCTGGAGAGGATGCGCCAGCGCGCCGGACTGGCGTCGCGCGACGTGCTGCCACCGGCCATTCTGGTAGGCGCAACTGGACGGCTGATCACGTGGACGGATGCGGAATGGGAGGCAGTGGACAGCGAATTCTCGGACCATCTGGAGGTGTTGGCGCGGGTGTCGGTGACCGACCACCTGCAAGAGGCGAATTTCCCGCGGTTGCCTGAGGAGCAGCAGGAGATCTGCAATCGATGTCCGTTCTTCCGTGGAGACGTGCGCATCTGCGCTCCAGAGGGGTGGCCGCTGAACCGGTGAATCCTTGATTGGAAGGAGGTTGGCCGACGCATGGCAGAACTCGACTGGGATGCCCTCTCACAGTTCGTTGATGGGATGTGGGACGACTCCGCGCTGCCAGATCTGTGTCGGTTCATCGAAATTCCAGCTCTCTCTCCGGCATTTGACGCAGACTGGAACGCGAACGGCCATCTCG
Source organism: uncultured euryarchaeote (assembly GCA_937897085.1). Taxonomy (GTDB): domain Archaea; phylum Thermoplasmatota; class Poseidoniia; order Poseidoniales; family Thalassarchaeaceae; genus JAKUTA01. The sequence goes on from CALCOR010000018.1 coordinate 3,406, forward strand.
ACGCCACCATCGACCTGTTCACTTCTTGGTTGGGCACCGTGCCGCTGGAAGGACTCAGCGTGAACGTGCATCAACTCGAAGGCCTGACGCCGCTGATGCTGTGCAAGGTCGAGGGCACCGCCCCTGGAGAGGTGTTGTTCTATTCGCATCTCGATAAACAACCGGAGTTCACTGGCTGGTCCGAGGGCAAGGGTCCGTGGAAGCCGGTACGCGAGGGCGATTGGCTGTTCGGACGAGGAAGTGTCGACGATGGCTATGGGGGATATGCAGGCATCATCTCGGTGCTGGCGCTGCAGCAGCAGGGAATCCCGCACCCGACCTGCCGCTTCATCATCGAGACCTGCGAGGAGTCCGGCTCTCCCGACCTACCTGCGTACCTCGCTGAATGCAAGGATGATCTCGGCACCCCTGACCTCGTTATCGTGCTCGACTCTGGGATGGGGGATTACGAGCGTCTGTGGGTGACTGAGAGCCTGCGCGGACTCATCGGCGGCACGCTTTCCGTCGCTGTATCCGCCGAAGGAGTCCATTCCGGTATGGCGAGCGGTGTGATGCCGTCATCGTTCAGGATCGCTCGCCAGCTGCTGTCTCGTCTGGAGGATGAGGATACTGGGGCGCTCAAGCCGGACTGGCTGCACATCGACATCAGCGACGAGTTGCGCGCCAATTCGCAGCGCATCTGCGACGTGCTCGGCCAAGCGCTCATCGATGATTTCCCATTCCTCGATGGAGTCGAGGCGCAGAGTATCGACTTGGTCGAGGCTCTACTGGCGCAGAACTGGCGCCCGACCCTGTCGATCACCGGTGCGGGCGGAATGCCCGCGCTTGAGCAGGCAGGCAATGTGCTGCGGACGCACACCGACCTGAAGGTGTCCGTGCGTATACCTCCTGGCGTCGAATCGGAACCGGCTTCGATGCTGCTGAAACAACTGCTCGAGGCTGACCCGCCACACGGGGCGCATGTGAGCATGACGCTCGATACGGCGGCGAACGGATTCGCCGCGCCAGCGATGCCCGCTGCGGTGGATGCGGCTCTCGACGCGGCCTCGCAGCGCTTCTTCGACAACGGCTTGATGCCGTTCTATGAGGGCGGCACGATCCCGTTCATGGCGATGATGCAGGAATCCTATCCGGAGGCACGCTATCTCGTGACGGGCGCTGCAGGGCCGGGTAACAACGCGCACGGACCTGACGAGAAGCTGCACGTGCCCACAGCCAAGGCGGTCACTAAGTGCGTCAGCGCCGCGCTGGCAGCGATGTGCGACTGAGCCTACTCCTCCCCGTGCGCGACCTCGGGGGGAACCGCACGGGATATCTGGTCATTCTTGCGCGGCGCGAACAGGTCTCTGCGGACATTGTCCAACTCCCAGCGAGCGATGCTGAGTGCGACCGGCACGACCTGCCACAGGAGCCCGACGGTGAACAGCGAGACGAGCAGGCACCACGAGCCGGCGGAGATCGGTAGTGCCGCTGTCATCCATGCGAGATGGAACACGCTCACGTTGACCAGCGCGTGCGCGAGCACCGACGCTGCAAGGCCAGCGCGCAGCGCTAGCCATCCGAGAGCCAGCCCAGAGAAGAATGTCGGCCACCATTTCCAGCCACCGTACTGCGGTATGTGTGCCGAGGCGAACAGGGCGGCTGAGAGCAGCAGCACGCACGCTGCCTCTAGGGACCAGCCTCTCTCCAGCAGTCCGCCTCGCCAGATGGTTGAGCGTTCAAGCCCTCTCGAACCAGCGCGCATGAGCAACCAGACGGGCAGTGTCAGCAACACTCCGCGATGAATCGCTTCCTCGACGAACGCCGCGCTGAACAGCGACAGCCACAGTTCTGCCTCCCCGAAGCCAGCGACATCGGGTGCGCCTGGGACACTCCCGGATACCAGCGTGAGCAGGGAAGCGGCGATTCCGACGAGCAGAATCGCCGCAGCAGTCGCTCCCACACAGGCCAATCTGGAAGCGCCCTTCCAATTCGCTTCACGATACCCCCGCGGCCAGAGCCAAGCGGCCCTGCCAGCATCTCTTGCTGTGCAGATGGGCTTGGCTGACATGGCCAGCCAGATCGCCACCAGTGACAGAGTCGCCATCGTCCAGAGCACCAGTGGACCACCACTGAGCAGCGCCAACGTGCGCGTGAATTCCGGCTTCCATGGGTCGGGGATGACCAAGGACACACCCCCTCCCCAGTCAGCGCTCTGCCACACCAGAGCAGCGAGCAGCA
>CALCOR010000019.1 GCA_937897085.1 uncultured euryarchaeote
CGACCGCGTCAGGGATGATCACTATCTCCTTGGTCTGGAACTGGAAGTTCCAGGGTGCGAATACTGCGTTCAGGTTGTTCAGTTGGGTATCCATCCAATCGTCGCTGACATCACTCTCATCGACGTCAAGGAACACCCAGCGCAGGTCGTAGAGCCTGTGCGTGGGCGCGTGCGAATAGTGTGCGTCACAGTCGGTTCGCTGTGCGCTGGTCAGTGTTCCAGCCTTGTCCCCCATCCAGCAGTCGACCCATGTGAGCGACGAATCCTCCTCGGCCTGAGCGATGGGAATGGCCGGCATCAGCAGCAGAACGGCCAGAATCAGGCAGGTTCGGTGAATGGTGGACACAGAGGCACTACGACGTGGCCGAGTCATCAATCCTGCCCTGTCATGAATCAAGCGAAATTGCCACTCTGGTAGTCCGTGAACGCTTGACGCAGTTCGTCTTCGGTGTTCATCACGAATGGTCCGTAGCGGGCGATAGGCTCGTCCAAGGGCTCCCCAGCGAGAAGCAGAGCCTCAGCGGCTCCCTCGGCATCCTCGGCAACCGAGATAGCCACCGTGTCACCCTCTGAGAGGATTGCCATCTGGCCGTCGCTCACCGTTCCATCCTCGATGTTCAGCTCTCCGCCGAAGCAGTAGATGATGCCGTTCAACCCCTCATCCAAGGGCTGAACCAGACTTCCGCCCGGCTGGATGGTCAGATGGATGTAGACGATCGGGATGACAGTCTCGATCACCGCGCTCACACCCAGACACTCCCCAGCCACCACCCGCGCCCGCACGAGGCCGTCGTCGCTCTCCGCGACCGGGATTTCGGCAGACGGAATGTCCTGATACCTCGGTTCCATCATCTTGTCCTTTGCCGGCAGATTCACCCAGATCTGGAAGCCGTGCATCACCCCGCCTGACTTGAGGAACTCCGGCTCGGGCAACTCTGAGTGGATCACGCCACGTCCGGCGGTCATCCACTGCACATCCCCTGGCCCTAATTCACCCGAATTCCCGGCTGAATCACCGTGACACATGCTCCCTTGCAACAGGTAGGTCACGGTCTCGAAACCGCGGTGCGGATGCGCAGGCGCGCCAATCGCTTCACTGGGGGCCCAGTCGACCGGACCCATCTCGTCGAGCAGCAG
>CALCOR010000020.1 GCA_937897085.1 uncultured euryarchaeote
ATCACCGAGAAACTCGGTCCTGCGGCTGATTTCCGCATCTGCAAGGGAATCTACCTCGAACCACCTGAGGTGGCGCACACCGGTTACCGTGAGATAGTGAACGCGATGAACGACTGCGTAGATGCGATGCTCGACTCGGGCGCCTATGTGGGAATCGCCACTCACGATCATCCGGTGATCAAACACTCCTTGGACGCGCTCACCGCTCGCGGCATGGGCCCGGATATTCCCGACCCGCGCAACGGTGCTGCGTCCGAACGGGCGGGAAAAGGTTCTGGATACGAGTTCCAGATGCTGCTGGGCGTACGCGGCAATGTCCGCAGGAGACTGAAATCAAGAGGACACAAAACCCGAGTCTACCTTCCCTACGGTGATCGTTGGTACGAGTATTCCATCCGCAGGTTACGCGAGAACCCCGATGTCGCCGCGCACATCGCACGTGCATTCCTGATGCCGTGGGCGAACCGTCGATAATCACAACCACTCAGCGGCCTGTGGCGGCAGGTGAACCAGTACAGATGTCTTTGAGAGGTGGCCGGAACACTTTTCTCAAAGGATGCCGAGGTCCCATGGGGCCGGGAACATGACTGGAGAAGCAGTAGGGCGGGTGTTCGCCTACTTCAAGAACGTCAATGTGGCCGCCATCGAACTGTCAGCGCCGCTATCCGTCGGAGATCGTATCCGCATCACTGGGGCTACGACCGACATCGAGATGACCGTTGATTCGATACAGATTGATCGAGTCTCCATCGAGTCAGCCACAGCCGGCCAGAGTGTCGGGTTGGCCGTACCGGAAAGGGTGCGGCCCAACGACCAGGTATCCTTGGCCTGAACTGGACGAGGCGAGTTCGCACCCATCGTTTCAGGGCTCGCGCAGGTTGCGCTCGTACACGTCGCGCATCCGCTCTTCACGGCCAGGGTATTCCTGCCCACGCCAGCGACCACGAACCAGTTGTTCCCGCTCGGCCACTTCGGTTCGGGTCAGCGGTAGGTGCAGGAAGATACGGCGAATCCGCCCCGCTGGCAGTTTGCCTGTCAGTTTCCTTCCACGGCCGGAGTGCAGCGCCCGAATCTTCCAACGCTGCCCATCATGGTTGAACAACGACCCGCAACTGAACATCTCATCAGGCTCGCAGATGATCGTGTCAGACCAGGATTTTTCGCCCTCAGAGAACGTGAGCTTCACGCGCACCTTGTCTGCGCGCACCGCCCACACCATGGCAATCTCACTCGGGTCTCCAGTGGTGAGCGACAACCCACCGGCAGTCTCCAGGCGAGTAACCTCCCAAGTGCCCTCTCCATGGTCGAAACCGTCACCGACTTCGAACATCTCATCTTCGTCGACCTCGATCTCTGTTCTCTGGCTGTGCGCACCTTCTGACAGGGTTAAGCGGACCGTGATCGAGCGGGGCGGGCGCAACTCGAGCGTGTGCACGTTCCCGCACGCGTGGCAGCGGACCAACAGGTCCACCCCACGTCCACGTTCGACCGAGCGCAGCACATCATGCTCCTCATCCTGCTCACAGTCCGAGCAGACCGCAATCTTCGCTACATCCTCAGCGTCACCGGAGTCATCCGCATCGGTCATGCATCGAGCCGGTCAAGCGCCCCATTTCAACTCAATGCCTGAAGTCGTCCGAAGGATTAGCCTCATTGTCGCTCAGCGAAGATATCCACCGGCTCCAGTGCAGGCACGCCTAACCGTCCTGAATCTGGTTCGGAAGAGACTCCCGCGGCGGTGAGCAGACTGTCGATGCGCAGACGCCCGTATCCATAGTGGTCATCGTGACCAGAGACTCCCTCGGAGGTCTCTTCGATCCAATCCTTGACGCTGTTGATCGCCGTCTGTCCCCCACCGCTTCCTTCGTGCTGCAGGTCGGGCCGAGCCTCGAGCAGGAGTGCCAGCGCTCCCGACATCCATGCCGTCGACGCGCTGGTGCCTGACGCGTGACCCCATGCGTGACCGTCCGCCTTGTTGGCGATGAGCACCGGGACGTCCTTTCCCGGTGCCACCAACTCCGGCTTCTTGTCCGGGTCGGAGCGGGGCAGAATGAACGGCAATGACGTGAACCTTCCGTTGTTGTCACCTTCGCTGGAACCCGTCCAGATCACAGCGTGGCGGTCGATTCCTCCGACGCAGATCACGTCCTCGATGGAGCCCGGACTCTCGACATCACCGTCATCATCCTCGCCGTCGTTGCCCGCAGCCGCGGTCACGAACACGCCCGCATCGAGCGCGTTCTGCACCGACTGCTCCAGCGCATCGGTGCTCAGGAGGATGAGGTCGAATCCGGGCGCGCCCCCCAGGCTCAGAGAGATGATGTCCGCTTCCTCGATGACGCACCAATCGACAGCCGCCCCGAGCGTCTCG
>CALCOR010000021.1 GCA_937897085.1 uncultured euryarchaeote
CAAAGGATGGTGATACCTTCAAACTCATGGCACGCTATGGGACAGTTGACGGCGATGATGACTCAATGGATGACCTTGGTTCTCTGACAATCGAGGTAGGTCAGCGAGTGAGTGGCGGAGGGGGTGGATTACCAGGTTGGTCCGCCGCTCTGCTAGTGACCTCACTGGTTGCCGCTGGCATAGTAGTCGAGCGTAAACGGACGACCATAGGTTCGATTCAACCATCATCCCTTATCGGTGAAGATCCATCATCCGATGGCTGAAGATTCTACAGCGAGATTCACAGCAAAATTCCGATTTACCGAGATGGGAACACAATTGAAAGTGCGACTTCGGTGATTCTCTATACCCCCTGACAACCGGCGTCTGGCGCAGATTACCACCTGCAACGGTTATACCACCAACAGCGCGCCTGAGGCTCAGTTGGCTGTTCACAGCCGACCGGATGGGATGCGATGTCAGACAAGCGAGAGCCGGCAGCACGGAAGCAGAACAGGGTCAGTCCGATGGCCCGAGCGAACAGGGAGGCGTTCCGCGCCGCTCGTGAGCGCGCACAGAAGACGCGCGAGGTGTTCAACATCAGTCATCAGGTGAGGGATGAACTTCGCACACTGCAGGATCGCGCTCAGGACAGTCAAGTCGGCCAAGGTCCGCTCGTACCTGTGGTGGCGGAGATGGAAGTCGAAGGCGAGGATTGGGTCTATCAGTCGGTGGATGAGGACACCTTGGAGGAACTCAGCCACAGGGTCGTACTCAAGACGAATGCCGGTGAACGTCGCGAGTTGTTCTGCACACGCACGCTGGATGAGGCGGTCAGCGCAGCCAGCCGCATTGTCGAGTTCAGCGACGGAGTCGTGCTCATCGAAACTTTCGACCCGTGAGCCGTTTCGACCTTCTGCGCTCGCTTGATAAAGGGGGGCCAAGTCGGCCAGTTCGCATGGCAGTCAAGAAGGACAAGAAGAGCAAGGGGCCCAACATCCAGCAGGCCGCTGGGCTCATTCGCTACTTCGACGAGGAGTCCGAGGACGCCTGGCAGATCTCCAAGGGGATGATCTACACCGTCTGCATCGTGTTCTCAATCGTCATCTACCTCGCCAACCAACCCACCTCGGATGATAATCTCTGGATGTGGATGTGGGAACGCCTCACCGGCTGATCATTCAGACTCGGTGAGGTCGACCAGCGGGACTTCGTCGACCGGTTCGTCATCGACACCTGTTAGCAGGTCCTCGGCTTGCACGTCGCTGGTTCCAACAGCGACCTCGTCGGGCGTGATGCGTTCCACTTCATCTGGGAGCTCCTCGTGCTCGAGCACTTGATCGCGCAGGTCCTCTTCGTTGACCTCCACCGTATCCGGCAGCAGCAGATCCTCCGCCTCCTGGAATGTCGATCGGCGTACCTCGGTAGTAGGATCAGCCTCGACCATCGCCGCCTCGCAGCGTCCGAGCGCTCTCTCCAGACCCGTCGCGTTACGGTCGTGCAACGCTCCGCGGGCAGTGTCCAGATGTTCCTCCGCCCGTCTGAGCAGTTCCTCTGCTGCGCCGCGCTCCCATCCGGGGTGGTTGCCCTGCTCGTATTCGTCCATACTGGAGTGCAGGTTCTCCAACCGATGTGCGTGGGTGTGAATCTCTTCGTTCATGTGCTCGTTCGCGTGCGCCATCAACTCTTGCCAGGCGCCTCTGTGCTTACTCTCCTCGGCCCCCGTGGCCTTCCTCCAGAATATGCCCACGCTCGCCTCCCATGGGTTGCGCCCCAGCGCGGCTGTCAGGTCGAACATCAGTCGACTCCTGCGCTCGAGCGGGCCGGTCAGCACGATCTCGTTGAGGAAGCAGCGGTTGAAGAGCCCCCAGCCCCAGTACGAGCGGCTGCGCACGGTCACTTTCAGCACGCCGTCGGTGATGACGATGGTCCAGCGTTGCTGGTCCAATCCCGGCTGTTCGGAAACCTGCGGCGGCTCGTGAGCGCCGAAGCAACGCAGCAGTGTTTCACACACATCGCCGAGGAACAGGATTCCGTGTGAGTCGGGCCAGTTCCGGTGACGAAGTCGCCCCTCGGCGTCGATAGTCATCGCCGGCTCACCCTTGCGCACCTGCGCCCACAACCTGCTCTGGAGCGGATCGATTCCAATCACCGCGTCCTGCTCGGTCAAGTTCTCGTCAACCGCATCAGCCACGTCATCGGCTGGGGCGTTCTGTGCATCATCATTACCGCCCGTTGCACCCGCCTTCGCAATCACGAAGCGAGACATTGATACGCATCCCTGAATTGTATCGGCGCGAAGTGGGGAAAATGGCTGCGAAGAAGCCCGACGCCGACAAGGCCAAGAGGTCGGCTGCTGCCAAGAAAGCGGCCGCCACCCGCAAGCGCAGAGCAGAGGCGGCGCGCAAGGCATCCATTGAAGCAGAGGCTAAGGCAAAGCGCCAAGCGACTGCGCGGAAAGCGGCTGCAACCCGCAAGCGCAAAGCAGCAGCAGCGGCGAAGGCCAGGGCCGAGGCGACGGCCAAACGCGAGGCTGCAGCCAAGAAGGCGGCAGCCACACGCAGGCGGCGAGCCAAGGAGAAGGCTGCGGCCGAGGTAGCGATCAAGCGCAAGGCTGCAGCCAAGAAGGCGGCAGCTACACGAAAGCGGCGAGCCGAGGATGCGGCGAAGGCGAAGGCCGAAGCGGCGTTGAAGCGCAAGCGCAAGGCGGCGGCCAAGAAGGCAGCAGCCACTCGGGCGCGCAATGCTGAGGAGAAGGCTGCAGATGATGCGGCGGCCAAGCGCAAGGCCTCTGCCAAGAAGGCGGCTGCCACCCGCAAGCGCCGGGCTGAGGAGAAGGCCGCCGCCGAGAAATGGGCTAAGCGCCAGGCGAAAGCC
>CALCOR010000022.1 GCA_937897085.1 uncultured euryarchaeote
ACTTCGGCTACCCGACTGAAATCTCGCACGCGCACACCCGAACCGAGCGGGGGAACATCGGCTATTGAATGGTCCGAGAGGTGTCACAGCCCGCTATCGCGGAGTTGTTTCAGGAGGGCGCGCTGCTCCGCAGTCAACTGTTCAGATGCCTGCAATTCAAATTCGATGTCCAGATGTCCGCCACCGTAGCCCTCGCCCTTGAGTCGCTGTCGGTCGCCGCTCTGAGTTTCCGCCGGAACCTTCACCTCGACCAGTTTTCCTGTCGGTGTCTTGAGACTCACCTCACCACCGAGCAGCATCGTGCTGTAGGGTATCTCGACCGTCTGCACGATGCGTCCGTCCTCCCAGCGGCGCCCTTCGTCGGCGTCGATGCGCACGGTCAGCAACAGGTCGCCTGGCGGGCCCTGCGGATGCTCATGGCCCATACCCTTGAGGCGCATCACGGACGAATGCTCGGCACCCACCGGCACGTTCACAGTGACCTTGCTCGTTCTGCGCGAGACACCGTTTCCATCGCAGGCTCCACACCCGCCTCCACGGCAATCCTTGCAGCGTCTGAGGCGTGAGATGCTGAACTGCTTGTCACCGCCAGCAAGCGCCTCTTCAAGGGTCAAGTCTAGGGGAGCCTCGATCACCTTGCCGCTGCCCGCCGACCTTCCACTGGGTTGGCTCGAGCCAGCCTTCACCCTGCCATGCTGGTCGAAGATGACGCCTCCACCCCCGCTCCCGGGGGGTGCACGCGAGCCACGAGCACCGAAGAACGAGGCGATGATGTCCTCGATTCCTCCGGGGGCGCCACCCTCGAAATTAAACTCGATATTGCCTAAATCACCGCCGCCGAACATCGATTGCATGCGCTGCTGTTCATCGTATTCTCGCCGCTTCTGGGGTGACTCCACCTGTTCGTAGGCGGCTTGAATGGCCTTGAAGCGCTCCTCAGCGGCGGCATCTCCCGGGTTGCGGTCAGGGTGGTACTGCCGCGCTAGCTTGCGATACGCCCGCTTGATCTCCCCATCCGAGGCATCGGGAGCAACTCCCAGCACGCGATACGGGTCGTCCGCCATCGCATCCCTCGCGGAGTCCGCCTCCTTTCAAGAAGAGGGGCTGGAGTCATGTATTTGTACCCGAATCAGGCAGCCTGAGGCATGGAGGAACAGGTGGAATTCCAGCCAGCCTACGCGATGCTGACGCTGAGTCTGGCGGCTGGTGAAGCTGTACGTGTGGAACCCGGAGCGATGGTCGCTCAGGAGAATATGACAATGGAGACCAAATCGAGTGGTGGATTCTTCAAAGGACTGAAGAAAGCAGTATTGGGAGGCGAGTCGTTCTTCCTGAACACCTTCACCGGTGGCCCGGGCGGCGGGTGGATCTCCCTAGCCCCTTCACCACCGGGTGACCTCGCCTCGTTCGATGTGCAGCCGGGACGACAGTTGTTCATCCAGTCAGGTTCGTTCATGGCGTCGACCAGCAACGTGCAGACCGACACACAGTTCCAGGGACTCAAAGGTGCCTTCAGTGGTGAGAGTCTGTTCTTCATCCGCGCCTTCACAGAGGACGGTGTGCCTGGACGCGTCTACTACAACTCCTATGGCGCAATCAAGCAGATTCCAGTCCAAGCGGGCCAGACTGTCACTGTGGACACTGGTCACGTAGTGGCTTTCGAAGATTCGCTGCAGTATCAGATCGGCAAGGTCGGCGGAATGAAGTCGTTCTTGTTCGGTGGTGAGGGATTGGTGATGCATTTCAGTGGACAAGGGTCCATCTGGATTCAGACACGCTCTGTCCCTGCTCTGGCGGGTATGATCATCCCATACGTCCCGACAAACAATTGACGTCATTCGCTGAGAAACGCCACATATTCGGCGTGACAATGCTCATGCCACGACCCCCGCCGTGAGCAGGTTGGAGGAGAAGCCAGTGGCCGACGACAGTGCTGGTGTCACTCGCTACCTCGACTCCAGGTTGCTCGACCACGATTGCGATCTCCAAAGAGGAGACTTTCTGCTCCATCCCGACGGTTCCTGGACGCCCTCCAACGGTGACGAGGACGTCGCCACGACAATCGACGGCTCAAACCGACTCATCACCCGCTCGCTGCAGAACTGGCACACCCATCTGGGCATGGTGCTCAACCGAGGTATGGGGGAGGGGCTTCCGCTGATGCGCTGGTTGGAGGAGAACATCTTCGTGGTCGAG
>CALCOR010000023.1 GCA_937897085.1 uncultured euryarchaeote
CACGCCGCCCTGCGGTCGCCATATGTCGCCAGCCACAAACCCTTCGCCAATCAACTGCTGCACTTGGTTCTGCAAGGCTACCGCTTCACTGCTCGTCAATATCCTGTATTCCATGAGCCACTGAGGGGGTGCCCTTCCCTTGAATGATGCGTGGCCGGGCTATGCCGGCACGACGCCTGAGTGGGCCCGCCCGGATTTGAACCGGGGTCTGACGCCCCCGAAGCGCCAAGTATAGCCAAGCTAACCCACGGGCCCTGTGAGCGTTCTGTCCATCGTACCGCCCGATATGTCATTATCGGTTCCACCCCCACGCGGCTCCGATGCCCCCCGGCTGGTACCTGCTTCTGTTCGTCGTCTCCCTGTGTGGGGTGGGTGCGTGGTACGTGCGTCACTTCACCCAGAATGTGGAACTGCTACGCCTGATAGCGGGTGTGGGCATCGTGTCGATGATCAGTCTGGTCATCTGGACATGGCAGGTCGGGTGAGCGGATGAGCGACGATAGTGCACGACTTGAGTGGGACGGTGGTGTGTTGGAAGGAGCATATCCGGTGCGATTACCTGTCTGGTGGGCACGCCGAGGTGAAGCCGGACCCCACCCGGACCTTCCGGGCGTGTCAGGCCGCTTCATCGTTCTCAGGCATCCGAAGCGGTTCCTCCGATTCGAAGGAGTACTCGCTCGGATGCTGAAGGGGCCGAAGGAGCTGCGTCGAACGCTTGACGACATGAACAGCCTGTTGTGGGAGTTGTGCGATGGTCACCGAGACTTCGAGGAGATATGCGGACTCCTGAACGAGACATTCCATGAGCGCATCGACCCGGCAGTCGAGAGGGCAGAAGCCGCCCTGCGCCAACTGAACACGCTCGGGTTCCTCGCATTCAGCAGGGAGGAGTTTGAGGACCACTGGCCGACCGGGCCGGGCATCGACCCCTCTGGAGAACTGGAAGTGCCGCGCGATTCCGCGCTAGACAGTACACCGATTGACGGTGACAGGATAGATTGACTCTACATCCGGGACCCGCAGCGAGCGCATACCACCTGTCCTTCCTGACATGCGGCGTGGGCGTACACTCCACACTGTGGGCATTCCGACCACTGGTCTTCGTGTGTGAGCGTCGCTGAACAGAAAGCGCAGTCCACCACCGGGAGAGATGGATCGGCGCCGGGTTCCTGCACCTGCTCGTCCTCAGATTCAGTGGGTTCCTGTGCAACTTCGGAATCAGTGGCGGAATCTTCCTCCTGCTGTGGTTCTGCGGTCCCCGTCTCAACCCCGTCAAGCAACTCCGCCGCTTTCGAAGGGTCCATCGACGGCGACTCCTCTTCAGCCGGCTGCGATTCGCTCACCCCAAGGCTTCCAAATGCTCCCTTGAGGTCGGGTTGTGCCGTTTGCTGTTGGAGCACCTGCTCGTGTTGTGCCGCCTGTTGCTGCTGCCACTCATGCACCTGTTGATCAGTCCACTGTTGGGATTGCGGCTGTTGCACCATTCCAACCGCGGCTTGTTGCTGCTCTACGGGCTGCGCCTGCGCTTGTGGCGTCACTGCCTGCACCTGCTGCTGCACAGGAGCCTGCTCCACCTCTTCCTCGTCCTCATCGTCGTAGTAATCGTCGTCGTATCGGCGCCGACGGCGTTGAATCAGAATCACCATCGAGACGATGAATATCATGAACAGCAGTCCGACTGCCGCGGCGACGATCGGCAGGTTTGATTCAGGGATCACATATCCGAACACGACGAATTCGTCGGTCTCTTCCACCGGAATTTCAAGCACCATGAGCAGCGAGTGCCCCCACACCTGTTCACCGTCCCCATCATACACGGTCATCAGCATCGGGTTGGGCGGAGGATTGTCCGGAGCGGTGAGTTCACAATCCCATCTCAACTGTCTCGGAGATTCCGCGCTCGCAGCTGGAATGACGAGAATCCACCCTCCAGCCACCTCTGGCTGACTGCAGGTGACACTCCACAGGGGTGCTTCGTCAAACTTGAATTTCAATTCCTCAGTGAACGAGGAGCGGCTGGTGACGTTCACCTTGAACAGCATCCTCTGGCTAGGGGAGATAAGTTGTGAGGCATCGAGCGAGTGCTCGAATGCGAGGTCCCTGTGCCAGGCAACGACGACAATGAGTGAGCGCACCACCACCTGCGGCTCACCTTCCTCGTCAGCCCCTCCTTCCAGTGTGAAGTTGAACGTGATCTGCGTGCCAACCGCCACATCTCTGCCGATGGTGATTATCGCCACGAGCGACAGGTCCCTCTGCGGAGGCAGCGGGGTCGCCATCCACTCACCTAGATTCATGGTCTGGCCACCGTTGGAAATGGTCGCGTGCACGCCTGGGAGCAGGATGTCAGCAGTAACTCTGATTCGCAATTCCCCATCGTAGGAGTTGCCGTCGTTACGCACGGTCAACCCGACCATGTGCAAACTGTCCGTACGCACGTCGAGGTGTGCCTCCTCAAGTTCGGAGAGCCACGGACGCACCACCCGCTTGGTGAGGATCTCGAAGGAGTGGGAGTTGTCGCTCTGGTTGTTGTCGCTACCCTCCATCGGCGCGATGCTCACAGTCAGTTCGAACGACTGGCTGGCATCTTCGCTTCCAGGAACGTCGATCACGACTTCGAATTGGAAGATATGCAACCCCTCGTATTCTGGGCTGAGTGAGATGGGTCCGGACAGATTCACTCCCTCCAGTAGCATCCACCAGTTCCACCCCAAGGGGAGTCCTGAGACTGACACAATGGCATGATCCGGACCGTTACCACCGTTCTGCACCTCGAAGCGGAAGGCGGTGCTGCCAGCCGGCTCAACCTCAGTGGGAATGTCGATCGGTGTCAATA
>CALCOR010000024.1 GCA_937897085.1 uncultured euryarchaeote
GACCTCGACGATGTAGGAGAGGATTGCCGGGTCGACGTGCACTGTCTCGAGCGCCTTCTGCATGGCGACCACCTTCTTCGGGGAGGTGATCTGGGCGACATCGTGATCGTCCTTCCCTCGCAGTTTCCGGCGAGCGAGAATTGCCTTCTCTTCGGCACGGTCTGGGTAACCCATTGACATCTTCATCAGGAAACGGTCCATCTGTGCCTCAGGAAGCGGGTACGTTCCCTCCTGCTCAATCGGGTTCTGCGTTGCCAGCACGACGAAGGGTGCGGGCAACTTGTGCGTGATACCCTCGATTGTCACCTGCTTCTCTTCCATAGCCTCCAGCAGAGCAGCTTGGGTCTTGGGCGGTGCACGGTTGATCTCATCCGCCAGCAGGATGTTGGAGAACAGCGGACCGGGCCTGAGTTTGAACTCACCTGCTCGCTGGTCATACATGTAGGTCCCAGTGATATCTGAGGGGAGTAGGTCAGGGGTGAACTGCACACGCTTGAACTTGCAGCCAAGCGCACGGGCGAAGGTGTTGGCGAGCAGCGTCTTAGCGAGACCGGGGAAGTCCTCCAGCAGCATGTTTCCGTTGGACAGGACTCCGATGGTCACTCGGCGCAGGTTTTCGTTCTTGCCGATAATCACCTTGGCGACTTCGTTCATCAGGCCATTCGAGATAGCGCTCACGGTGGCAATCAGGTCCCGCGTCCTGCTATCACCGCCTATGGCGGCCTGTGCCTCGTATCCTGCTGCCATGAACATCCCTCTGGACGCTGAACGTAGCCACCGACCCTTAGGATTCCTACTTCAACGTTGGGGGTTGGGCCTTCAAGCGCACTTCGTGCGTCCTCTCCCTTGAAACCACCTTACGGAAGCCAAGTCGGTAGTGTAGAAAGCACGCGCAATACATCTTATCAGCGACCCCAGAAATGGTCGTCCTTGCGGTGCAACGCAATCAGTTCGTCGAGTACCTCGAACTCCACATCGGTCAATCCTCCCCCTCTCTGCAGGGGGCGGACGTGCGAAGCGGGGATATCCACCAGCAGCACATCCTCCTCATCGAAATGCCTTCCCACAGTCACACCGCTCACCGAGATCGCCACCTCATCACCCTGAGAAGCCTCCTTGATGGAGTGGTCACCGGTACGGATTGACTTCACCTGACCCAACCGTTGTCCGTCCTGCTTCATCAGACGCTGACCGACATGGATTCGTCCGGCCAGCACCCGGATGCCGACCACAGCAGGATTGTTCCTGCGAAATATGTGGTCCATGAGCACGAGTATGCGACCAGGATGGACCAGTTGTTCGCGTTGGGCCTCTTTCAGTTCAGCTTCTCTGGCCTCCCGCCAATCCTCGAATTGCTCCAAGGTGTGGTAGATGATGTCAGATCCGATGTGCTTCACCTCGCACTCCGCGTCAGCCAACTCGGCCTCAACATCTGCTAGCACAGGCGCGCAGAACGTCAGGATGACCTGTTGCAATGGTTCACCCGCCGCCTCCGCTGCCCTGAGGTCTCGCTTGTTCACTGGACCGATGCCAGCGTGGCGCACCGGGATTCCCCGCTCACGCAACTCTGATGCCAACGCTTCTAGCCCACCGAGGGTGTCCGCCTTGATGACGACGCCCTCCTCATCGAGTTCGACCGATATCTCACACTCTGAGGAGACGGCGGAGAGCACATCGTCACGCGAGTCGTCTTCGGGGAGCCCACGCAGGGTGGTGCCTGCGAGCACCCCATCGAGGTCGGGAGCGCTGAGTTTCAGTCCGGCCGCTGCGTTGACCTCTTCGATGGCGTCCCAGCGGTCGCCGGCGTCGCGCATCTCGGACATGCCGCGCGGGCTGAACATTCCACGGATGCGTGTGATCCTAGGTCCCTCAGAAGTGGCGAGAGCAATCTCGTCGCCCTTCCTGAGTGTTCCGCGATGCAGGATGATGTCCAGCGTCTTGCCGAGCCCCTGTTCTTCCTTCATCTCGAGCACGGTCGCCTCGGCCGATCCTTCGACGTCCGCGAGTTGTTCTGCCAGATAGCGTTCGGCCAAGCCGATGACCACCGCCAGCAGGTCTTGGATGCCCTCTCCCTCTTTGGCTGAGCAGGGCACGAGCGCCACACACTGGGTGAAATCCTCGATTTCGTCGTAGCGTTCGAGGTTGAACTCCTCTGAAGCGAACTCTCCGACCAGTTCGTAGAAGCGTTGGTTGAACAGCGACTGCACCTCCTTGGTCTGGTGCCTGAGTGAATGGCCCATCGCTCGCCCTTCCTCAGCATCCCAGCCGTAGATGCGATCGACCTTGTTGGCGGCGACCACGAATGGTGTGCGTGCCTGACGTAGGATGCGCAGGGATTCGAGCGTCTGCGGTTGGCAGCCCTCCATGATGTCGACTACGAGGATCGCGATGTCCGCCAGCGAACCCCCACGGGCGCGGAGTGTCGAGAACGCGTGGTGGCCAGGCGTGTCGATGAACAGCAGACCGGGTGAATCGAACTGCTTGCCGCCCATCAGCGGAGCACACAGTTCGTTGAGCAGGTCCGCAGGAATCTCGGTCGCTCCGATGTGCTGCGTGATACCGCCTGCCTCGCGTGCCATCACGGATGCCTGCCGCTCAGCACCAAGAGAGCGGACGTGGTCGAGCAGGCTGGTCTTGCCGTGGTCAACGTGACCGAGCACCGCGACTATGGGTTGTCGGCGATTGGTCATCCATGTCACCTGCCTCTCTGAAATTCAATGGAAACTGCTGCGTGCTCACTCGTAGACCCATTCCTCTGTGACCCGTTCCCAATCGACCTCGCCTTCAGGGAACCACAGCCCGAGTTCGAACTCCGCTGTCTCCTCTCCGTCGCTGCCGTGCACGAGGTTCTTGCCGATTTCGAGCGCGAAGTCCCCGCGAATGGTCCCTCCGGGGGCAGAACTGCCGTCGGTCGGTCCGATGACGTTACGGCACACCGAGATGGCATCCGTGCCGCGCCAGGCCATCGCCACAACCGGTCCGGAGGTGATGAACTCGATGAGTCCGGGATAGAACGGCCGCTCCTTGTGCACCTCGTAGTGGGTGGACGCCAATTCCTCGCTCGGTATGAGTTGCCGCATGCCCACCAGACGCAGTCCCTTGCGCTCGAAGCGGGAGATGATCTCCCCCACCAGGCCACGCTGGACGCCGTCAGGCTTCACCATCACGAAGGACGTCTGCATGTTCTCCATCGGGGCGGCCGTGCGGCCCTTCTCGTTTAAGAGAACCGCTCGGGAAGATTATCCCCGCTGGATGCCGCCCTTGACGTAATGGCGGGTCCACTTCACCTTGCGTGGATTGCGCTTGAGTTTCAGCATGTTCCTGCGCGCTTTGCTGTTCTTGAACCAGAGGACGGCACCATCTCGGCGCACGAACATCGTGCCTGTCCCAGGCTCAATCTCCTCCCCGCTGAAGTCACATACACGGCGTTCGGGCATCGAGTTCACCTCACGTTCAACTTGCGCGCCTCGCGCCCGGTGTCCCTGAGCATCAAGATGTCACCGACTCTTATCGGGCCGACGACGTTGCGGGTGATGATACGACCCACATCGCGCGGGTTTGGGGCATCGTTGACGCGCACCTTCACCTGAGTGGCCTCACCGGTCATTCCGGTGCGTCCTACCACCTCTACGACCTCTGCTGGCCAGCCTTCCTGAGCCATCTTCTCACCTGGTTCAATTGCCGAGTTCGGTGGCTTGGTCGGCGATCTTCTTCAGTTCATCCTCGAGCGTTTTGTCGACAGACATCACGGCTACAGCTGAGGTTTTGCGGTGAAGCGGAAGTCCGGCTGCTTCGCCGAGGTACTCCTGGCTGGGCACGTAGATGTATGGGATGCCGCGCTCCTTGCAGATCATCGGAATGGGAATCATCATTTCACCTGGGTTGACGTCCTCGGCTATCACGACCAACCGGGCATCGCCGCGCTCACTGACCTTGATGACCTCGTTCATACCCTTCTTCACACGACCTTTTCCGTCACGACCGAGTTTCTTGACAAGGTCGTAGACGCTGTCCTGTAGGTTTTCGGGGGTCTCAAAGTTCACATGCACACTCATCGGAATCACTCCTCCTGTGGGGGGTAGGCCGGCCGAGGGCGTGACCCGTATAAATCCAACTGAAAACACCTCGGTCCCTCGGGGGGACAATCAAGCCGTTTTCTGGACTGCTCACCCACCTACCGCGGCGTGCTGGAGGCCATCCGCGACCAACTCCGTTGTTGTTGAGAGCAATGTCTCACAGGCCATCCAGAAGTTCGCGGATTCCGCGGGCGAGCGCGGGGGCGGCGGAGACGTTCGAGCGCGGGTTAGGAAGCGAGTCGGTGGCGTGGACGCCGTCGACGTGGGCGTCGAGGCGGCTGAGGGCTCCCCCGGTGAACAGCCCGTGTGTGCAGGCGGCGTGAACCTGAGCAGCCCCCTGTCGGCGTAGGGCGTCAGCCGCTTTGCAGATGGTGCCACCGGTACTGATCATGTCGTCGACGATGGCAACCACTGATCCGTCAACGTCGAGGTTCTTTGGGGTGTGTTCGATAGTGTGTGCGTCGATCCTTTTCTTTTCGAGATAGGAGAAATCGCAGCCAATACGATTGGCTACCTCAGTCGCTCTCTCGATTGCTCCCTTGTCCGGGCTGAGCACGAAGTCCGGTGAGATGGACTGTTTCAGGTGATCCGATATCTCGGGCATGGAGCTGGTGAAGGCGACGGGGACGTCGAGGTCCGAGAGCACCGCGGGAGCATGCAGGTCGAGCACGGCCATCCCATCACAGCGGCGTGCGAGCAGACGGGCGATGAGCGCCGCGGAGATGACTTCCCCCTGTTGGAAGCGTTTGTCCTGTCGGGAGTAGCCGAAGTATGGGATGGCTAGGAAGACCCCAGGTCCGACCGCGTCCAAATCCGCCGGACTGGTGCCTGTGAGGTTGGTCAGGTCACCAGCACGCACGTCTTGGATCGCCTCGAGCAGGAGCAGCGCCTCGACGATGCCGGAATCGGGGAAGGTGCTGGCGACGATGACAACCGGTTCGGACCGTACCGCCTCCAGGCTTTCGGCTGGCACGCGCACATATCCTTCAGAGTCTGGGAAGCGGCGAGCATCCAGCGGATGGTGCTCAAAGCCGAGTTCGGTGGCCAATGCGGAAGCCAACTGCCCTCCGTTGCTACCGGAGACGACAGGCATCGGCTTTCCTCAGTTGCGCCGAGCCCCCCTCTCTTGAAGGGCTTTCCCTGCTCGTACAGTGTTGGTTGAAGGCCAGTACGAGGGCAATTACAACCATTATCGAGGAAGTGGGCGAGGCCGGATTTGAACCGGCGACCTCCCGGTTATCAGCCGGGTGCTCCAACCAACCTAAGCTACCCGCCCGGAGCAGACGTCGCCACATTGGCCCGTGAAATAACGGTGCCGGTCAGGCCGTTCACTCACTGTCTTCAGGGTTCAACTTCAGATAACTCGGTAGCCCCATCAACTTCTCGAAAGTACGCGACAGCACAACCTCATCGAGCATAGCGCGCGTGCGTGCCAGAAATGTGACGGGGACATTCACAAGTTCAGCTGTGTCGTAGTCTCGGCGCACAACGGAGCGCATCTTGACAACCACTCCGCGGTATGTCCTCTTGACTTTGACCAGGCCGACGATGACCCCGATCTCCAATCCTTGGGTGTCAAGTACCGCTCGGTCGAGCAGTTCGTCCGGAGAGTAGAGTTGTTCGTCGATTCTCACGGTGTTCCTCCACCTTCTCTGGAGTTCACGCATCGATTTCGATAACTTCACTGAGCCATCGTTCTGTATGCTGTGCAACAATTCCTTGGAGAGCGGCGCAAACTCGGCTGGCTTGCGCATGAACTCTTCAGCCACATCGGGCGCGACCTGTATCCGCATCGAAGAGACCCGCTCCTCGTTCGGGTGGTAACGCTCACCGACGATGGTGCCAACGTGCTTCTTCTGCACGTACACCTTTCGATCCACCAGTTCTCCAATCCTAAATCCATCATCTGTCATCTGTATCCCTCTTGCTTCTTCATCCGTGCATCCCACTACTCGGTCATCATCCTACACTTTGGGTCGGTATATTAACTATATCCCGGTTGACGGATAGTAAATTCAATTGGAAATAGCGGATAATCTGCGATTTTCTAATTGCGTAGAGTGAATTATAGAGGTAGTAATCGCTAACAAGTTCCCAATACAAACCAGCTTACAGTTTGTCTACTCAGTAGATTATTTCAACTATGATATGGCAACATGCTGAGTACGGAATCACAATTGGATTATCGGATAATACCAGAGGCGAGAACAGATATCGCTGATTGGGGGATATTCCCGTTTCGCGCGTCAGGTGGAGGCTTCCACTCCTCTCGTCCCGCTGCATGCCTTTTTCTGAGAGGAGGGTTGACGTGCAGCAGGTGACTGAAATGGAACGAGATGTGCCCTGGGAGGATTCGGAATGGATGCAGAGCCGCGCGGCCAGACCCTTACGTCTGCTTGCTGAGTACATTGAACCGCGAGATCGGCTGGAGAAAGAGGGCGTCCATGACACGATTGTCTTCTTTGGATCAGCGAGATTGGAGGGAGACCACCCGGACGCTCTGGCCGCTCAGGAACTCTCCGAGCGGTTGACCGTCTGGGCTACTACGAAACAGGAGGACGGCGGGGGCGCGCATCCGGATGGCACGCAGCGATTCCACGTCACTTCGGGCGGTGGCCCGGGGGTGATGGAGGCTGCGAACCGCGGTGCACGGATGGCTGGTGGCAGGTCGGTCGGTTTGGGAATAGAACTACCAACAGAGGAGGGCTTGAACGAGGAGATATCACCGGAGCTCGCTATCAACTTCCGCTACTTCGCCATGCGTAAGTTCTGGTTCGTCTATCTCTCGAAGGCGATCATCTGCTTTCCTGGTGGCTATGGGACACTCGACGAACTGTTCGAGGTGCTCACCTTGCTACAGACTGGGAAGATTCAGCGACCACTGCCGATATACTTGTGGAATTCCAATTGGTGGAATCAAATTATCAATTGGGAGTTAATGCTGGATAATGGCACTATCTCGGCTGACGATCTCAACTTATTTCAGATCCATGACGACCTCGATGAGATGTTCACAGCACTGACTACCCATTTGGCTGGGCTGTCGGACGAACCATCCTCTGCTCCCTGACGCTCGAAGGTGGTCAGACGCACGCGCCGGCAATGCAATAAGAGGTCAACCAAGGCTTGCGGGCGTGGTTAGGATGAGGCCTGAAGAGGTCAAATCGTCATTGTCGCGGGACATCCTCGCGGACGGCTTCGAACTGGTTGTCGACCTTGATCGTTCACACGGCTGCCGAATCCACGACAGTCTTCGCGACAGAGAGATTCTCGACCTGTTCTCATGCTTCGCCACGTTGCCGATCGGATGGAACCATCCGCGGCTGGTTGAGCAGGAGGCTCGCTTGGGACGCATTGCTGTGAACAACATCACCAACAGCGACCTCTACTCGGTTGAGATGGCCGAGGCGATAGATACCATCGGCCGGCTCGCCAAGCCGGACCACCTACCGCACATGTTCTTCATCGCCGGTGGAGCGCTCGGGGTCGAGAACTGCCTCAAGGCGGCAATGGATTGGAAGCAGCAGGACCGCACTCGCAAGGGGATGCCAGGGGATGATAATCACCCTCATGTGAGCATCGCCCATCTCGAGGAGGCGTTCCACGGTCGCTCAGGTTACACGTTGTCGTTGACCAACACCGACCCGATCAAGACTGACCGCTTCGTCAAATTCGACTGGCCGCGCATCACTAACCCGACGGTACACTTCCCGATTGATGAGATGGAGTCCGCCCGTCTTGATGAGGTGGAGGCTCAGTCTCTGGAGCAGCTCAGACAGGCTGCTGAGGCCGATCCAGATAGCATCGCGGGCGTGATCGTGGAGCCGATTCAGGGGGAAGGGGGTGACAACCATTTCCGGGATTCCTACCTCAGGGATCTTCAGCGGTTGACCCATGACATCGGTGCCCTGTTCATCGTCGACGAAGTGCAGACTGGTATGGGCTTGACTGGCAAGATGTGGTCGCATGAGCATATGGGTCTCAAACCCGACCTGCTCGCATTCGGCAAGAAGATGCAGATATGCGGAATGATGGGTGGGCCGCGCTTGGATGAGAACACGGATAATGTCTTCACGAGCAGCAGCCGAATCAATTCCACGTGGGGTGGCAACCTCATCGACATGGTCCGTGGTGCCATCTGCCTCGAAGTGATTGAGGAAGAGAATCTCGTTGACAATGCTGGGAAGATGGGGGCGGAGATGCTCGCTGGCCTGGGTGAACTGGCTGGGCATAATGAGATGGTGAGCAACGTGCGAGGCCGCGGTCTGATCACTGCATTCACCTTACCCTCGCGACAACTGCGCGACAACTTCCATGTAAACGCGCTCAAAGCCGGGCTGTTGACCCTCAAAGCCGGCCCTGAGAGCATACGCCTACGGCCGAGCCTGAACATATCCGCCGATGAGGTGGCGGAGGCCCTGGGAATCTTCGAGCAGACCTCCAAGGCGCTTGAGGCCGATCAGGTCGCGTGAGGTGGGCGCCGATGTCGGCTGTGCGCATCCACGGTCATGACTCGCTGCTCGGCCGAGCGCTCTCGGATCGGCTTGAGCGAGCCGACATCGAGCAGTCTCACGCCTCGGTTGGAGCATCGGCCGGTATCGCGGATACCACCATCGTCTGCTGGGATGGAGCAGGCACACTTCCTGATTCGTGCGACCTTCTCATTCGGCCAACCTCAGTCGATTCACCTCCGTGCACCGCTAGGTGCGAACTGGTGTTGCACGACCTCTACATCCCCGGTGGTTCAGGCCCGTGGGGACCGCAGGAGATCGAGATGGCGCTCGACAGGCATCAAAGAGGAGGTTCTGGTGATTCTTTGGAAGAACATCCACGCTGGTGGCTGCATGTCCGCGACCTGCTCGACGCAGTCGTCCCGCTTCTTCCTGAGCCACCCCTCGGTGTGCTCCATGCGAGTGGTCGCCGTGGCTGGCCGCATGACGTATTGCTCTCTGAACTGGACATGCTCTGGTCCCGTTTGCATGCGGTCCGCGGAAGTTCGCTCTCTGCTGCCGATCTAGCACCTGCCGAAACACGGCTAGAGGCGGTTGCCGACCGCTCTGCGCGCCCTGATCTGGCTCCGCTTCATTCAGCATTGGAGCAGGCGGGCGCGGGAGGTTGGCATCCCGTGATTCCGTTGCGGGTGGGCCTGATGGAGTGCATCGCCGCTCGGCTCGACGATTGATGCTCAGTCTCTGAACAGGTCGACTCCGAGCAGTGGAAGCAACACACTGGCATCTCCCTCGACGACGACCTGTGGCGCTTCCGGTCGCACCTTGCCCCAACTGACCGCTTCGCGCAGTCTCGCCCCTGAAAGCGAACCATCGTGTTCGGGGGCGGTGGAGATCTGCACGGCAGAGTCGAGTCCCCCCCGATATTGATTCCACCAGATGACGTGATGCTTGCTGATGCCGCCACCTACTATCAGAGCGTGCGATGCGTCAGCGGTCCAAACGAGGTCGGACAGTATCTGCTGGTCGGCAAGCAAGTCCAGCCGGAAGTCAGATGATCGCTGTCTGTGCATGAACAGTTGCGCTCCCACGGCCCCATCGTATATCCCCGGGATGACCAGCGGGATGCGTTTCCTTGCAGCATGGTGAAGCAGGCTCGCCTCGTCCTCGATCCTGTCCCCAATCGCCCAGCACAGTTCGACGCTGCCGAACCCTCTCCATGGGTCCTCTGGCGACTCGACTCGTCGTTCCTCCTCAATCTCAGCGAGCATCGGCAGCATCACCTCCTCGATTGTCCCCCCATAGCTGGAGTTGGGCACAATCACGTTTCCGAGTCGGTTGAGCCCCTGCTCTCCGAGTTCCACATCATCCAGTTCAAAGGATCCGTGGTAGTACTCCGCATGCGTGCGCGCGATATCATGGTCCAACGTTCCACAGGTGGTCACGACAACGTTGAATCGGTTGCGCTTGAGTGCCTCTACGAAGAATCCACGTGTTCCGGTGGCGCACAGAGAGGCGGGGAATGAGAGCCAATTCAGATGCCTGTACTCCTCTTTGTCGCCGGCATCATCCAACGCGGCGAACATGCCTCGCAAGATGTCGCGAGCGCACGCCAACTTGGTGGCGCTGAAGCCTCCGGCAGTCGCCATCGCGTCGAGCAGACCGGACGCCTCGCCAGCGTCAGCGGCGCTGATGTCTGCGAAGTCATAGTCCCTCACAGGGAGGTCAAAGTCATCCGCTTCGAGCGCCATCGACCCAGCGCCAGCGGCCACCCGGAAATGAAGCGTTGGGTGAGCGGTGATGGTGATTGAGAGAGTCTCAGTCACTGATGCGTTCGACCTCGGAGATGATTTGGTTGGCCACATCGATGTTCGTCGCACCTTCGATACCCTCGAGTCCCGGAGACGAGTTGACCTCGAGCAGGAGTGGTCCGCGGTCGGACTCCAGCACGTCGACCCCGGCGACGCGCAGCCCGAGGCAACGCGTCGCCTCGATGGCGATGCGTTCGGTCTCGGCATCAAGAGTGACCGCGGTGCCTGTACCACCGCGATGGATGTTCGATCTGAAGTCGCCGCCTGACTTTCGGAGCATGGCCGCCACCGCTCTGTCTCCGACGACTATGATTCGCAGGTCCTGGCCACGCGCCTCGCGTACGTATTCCTGCACGATGATGGGCTGCTGCAGCCGGGATAGGACGTCGACGACCGATTCAGCGCTGGCCACCGTGTCACAGCGCATCACTCCGATGCCCTGTGTTCCCTCGAGGAGTTTCAGGATGACTGGAGGTCCGCCGACATCCCCCAGGGCGCGGCGTAGGTCCTCCGCCCCGCGCGCATATGCTGTTCTGGGAATATCCAGCCCGGCGGCGTCGAACGCCTGCATGGCGCGCAGTTTATCGCGGCTTCCGGCGATACCTTGGGTGCTGTTGAGGAGAAGAGCACCCTCCGCTTCGAACTGCCGCAGCACCCTCAGCCCGTGTTGTGTGATCGAGGCGCCGATACGTGGGATGAGGCAATCCATCGGCTGCACGATGCGCTGTCCGTTGTAGAGAACGCCCCGATTATCAGAGCCCATACGAATCGTGCATCGTGTCGGATTCAGGTGGCTGACACCGTGCCCCCGAGCGCGCGCGGCCGATGCCAACCGAGTGGTGCTGTAAAGCTCCGGCCCCTGCGTGATGATGACGATTTCCAGCCTGCGCACGAGCGCCAGAGGCCGTGTCGCACTTACAATCAATCCGACTCATTCTGCAACTCGAAGATGCGGTCGCGCAGTGTCGCTGCCCGCTCGAAGTCCAATCGGCCGGCAGCCACCTTCATCTCTTTCTGCATCCTATCGATGAGCCGCTCCGTGTCCGAGATGACGTCTGGTGAGTGACCGCCGCCTGTGCCCATCGTGCCTGACTCTCTGTCCATCCCGCTGACGAGTACCGAGTCGGCCACATCCGCCCACGCTGGCTGGCTCATTCTGCTCACGAGGTCCTCTCCGGGAGCCCAAGCCCCTGCTCCGAGATCGAACCGCTTGACCAGATCCCGCTCCTCTCGGAACCGACCTCGTCCGGATGCCACTAACCGCCTCCCTCCGCCGATGCCCTTGCCGGAGGTTCCTGCGAGCAGTTCATCTGCCTCGATTCCCATCGTCGGCAGCGCCTTGACAATCGTCCGCGGCTCGATTCCGTGCGCTTCGTTGTGCTGCTGCTGGCGTTGGCGGCGCTCCAGGGTCTGGGTGATGGCTGAGCGCATCGCATTGGACATCGAGTCGGCGTAGAGGATGACCTTGCCGTTCACGTTGCGTGAGGCTCGGCCGATTGTCTGCAGCAGAGAGCGTTCGTTTCGGAGGAAGCCCTGACGGTCGGCGTCGAAGATGGAGACGAGGGAGACCTCTGGAAGATCCAGCCCTTCCCGGAGCAGGTTGATGCCGACGATGACGTCGATATGCCCGATTCTCAGAGCCTTGATGATCTCCGAGCGTTCGATGGTGTCAATCTCCGAGTGCAGATGGTGCGCCTTGACGCCCATCCGCTGCAGATATTCGGAGACCTCCTCTGCGAATTTTATCGTCAGCACGGTGACGAGCACCCGTTCATCCGCTACCACCCGGGCGTTGATCTCGTCGAGCAGGTCCTGCACCTGGCCTTCCGTGGGTCTGACCTCGATCTGTGGGTCGAGCAGACCAGTTGGCCGGATCTCCATGCGGGCGATGCCGTCGATGACATCCAAGGATTCCAGCAGGCTGGCCGAGGTTGCTGGGCCTGTGAGTTCAGGTTCGTGTGCTCCTCCCCCACCAGCAACGTGCATCAGTGATTCTGGCACCTCCTGCCCGGTCACCTCCATCAGATGCCGAAGTTCCCGCTCACCCGGGGTTGCAGAGACATACATCATCTGGGGCACCAGTTTCTGGAACTCGTCGATGCGCAGAGGTCGATTGTCGAACGCTGACGGCAGCCTGAACCCATGCTCGATGAGATTGGCCTTACGGGAGTGGTCACCGGCATGCATCCCCTGCAGTTGGGGTAGGGTGACGTGGCTCTCATCCATGATTACGAGGTAGTTATGCGCATCGCCGTGGAACTGCTTGGCACTGGCGGCGAGGAAGTCGAGCAAGCAGTAGGGACGAACACCGGAATCACGGCCGTCGAAGTGGCGGGAATAGTTCTCGATAGACTTGCAGTGTCCCGTTTCTCGCATCATCTCCAGGTCGAATCTAGCCTTCGTCTCCAACCGGTGTGCTTCGAGTTCCTTGCCCTGCTTCTCGAAGTGTGCCAGCCTGTCCGCGAGTTCCTCCTCGATGTCCTCCAGCGCCTGCGCAAAGCGCTCGGGAGAGGTCATGAAGAATTCCTTCGGGTGTACCCACGCCTCGTCGAGTTCGTCCAGCAGTTCCCACGACACCGCCTCACACACCTGGATGCGCTGCACTCCGTCGAGGTCGAAGCGGATCCTGAGCGGATCGTCGCGGCTGGGCATCCAGACATCGACCACCTCACCGCGGCAGCGAACCTCCCCGCGGGTGATCTCTCCAGTCACACGTCGGTACTGGAGGTCGACCAGTTGTTTTACCAGGTCAAGCGGCTCTATCTGCTGGCCGACGTGCACGCGGGCGTGCTGCTGCAGAAAGGTCTCGGGCGGATTGAGACCGTAGATCGCTGAGACGGTGCCGATGGCGATCACGTCGGGACGGCTGACCATCGAGGCGACGGTGGCGAATCGCTCCTGCTCGATACGCTCGTTGAGTGACATCTCCTTGTCGATGTACAGGTCACGTTTTGGGAGGTACGCTTCGGGTTGGTAGTAGTCGTAGTGGCTGACGAAGTATTCGACCGCATTCTCTGGGAAGTACCCCGACAACTCCTGCCAGAGTTGGCGGGCCAGCGTCTTGTTGTGGCTGAGCACCAGCGTCGGACGGTTCAGCCGCTCGATCAGGTGCGCCATGGCGAACGTCTTGCCCGAGCCGGTGACGCCGAGGAGGACGCATCTCTCTTGTGAATTATTCAATTGAGAAAATATTTTATCAATTGCATATTGCTGGTCACCAGCCGTGTCGTATTCGGCGTGGAGACGGAAGCGGGAGACTGCCGGATCCAGCCGGCCGGCGGCGGCGCCAGCCAACGCCTTTGACAGGTCGAACGGGTCGCTCGCATCATCGCGCAGGTCCGCCATTTCCCCCCTCCGGGCGCTGGTGCTGAGGGCGAACGCCCTTCAACTCACGGTCGAGCCCAGCGTCTGCGGTCAGGGGTGGTAGAGACCACCGTTCACGTGCACCACGGCTCCGGTCAAGTATGACGAGTCCTCACCGACGAGAAATGACACGACCCCCGCCACCTCATCAGGAGTTCCGAGCCGTCCCATCGGGATTCCCTGCATCCTGCGCTCACGCTTCTCAGGGGTGTCGTCGCCGACGATCGCTGTGTCGATGGCTCCCGGCGCCACCACGTTCACTCGCTGACCGATACGCGCTACATCCAGAGCGAGAGATCTTGCCCACGCATGCAGCGCCCCTTTACTCGCCGCATAGTCCGCTCCATGCCCGCTTCCCTTGATACCCAGTTGGCTACCGATGACGACGATGCGGGCGTCATCCAAGAGATGAGCAGCGAGTGCCTCCCATACGAGATACGCGCCGGTGAAGTTGACCGCCATCGTCCGCTCCATCGCCCCAGGTGAGAGTTCGCTCGCCGGCGCACGCTCGTACATCCCGTGGTTGAGCACCAGCACGTCGACCCCACGCTTCACCCATGGATGGTCAGCCAGCACCATCACCTCGGATGCGTCACCGCAGTCGACCTTGGCGGCGAAGCAGTCGTGGTCATTCTCCTTCAGTTCGGCAATGACCTCCTCGGCTGCCTGGCTGTTTGTGTGGTAGGTCAGCAGCACGCGATAGCCTTCATGCGCCAGTCTCCTAGAAATCGCAGCACCGATGCCCCGCCCACCTCCAGTCACCACCGCGAGTCCGACCATCAGATCACCATTCCTGCGAGCAGCACCCAGCCGGTGAGCACGCTGGTGCGGAAGAAAGTTTTCTGGAAGTCCTTGAGTGAATCGCGATGGTCTATGACATTGATGTTGATGAGAGCCATCAATATCACTGAGATGAAGAAGAAGATGCCATTGGTGGGGTCAGCCATGGCGAAGCAGAACAGCCAGGCTATGGTGAGCTTGATCGAGGTAGGCCCGGTCTTCTCCACTCCGAATCTCACGGGGAAGGAATGGATGCCCGCTGCTCGGTCGCTGTCGACATCCATCAGAGAGTAGTTGAGGTCAAAAGCAGCTATCCAGAAGATCACGCCCAGCGAAATCAGGAGCAACCTCGGATACCAGTGGAAATCAGTGATGGCGGCCCAGCCGAGGTCGTCCCCGACGATTCCCAGCCATGCTCCCGCTGGAGCGAGTGCGAGGCAGCCACCCAGCCAGAAGTGGCATAGCCAGGTGACCCGTTTGAGATAGGGATAGATGACGAACGCGAGCACCGGCAGCCATGCCATCTTCAGCGCCACCGTGTTCAGTTGCCATGCGCCCGTGAGCAGCATTGCCAGGAACACCACCGCGAGCGCCCATGCAGTTCTGAGGGACATCGCGCCCGAGGGAAGATGACGGTCAGCCGTGCGTGGATTGGCGGCATCGACGTCCTTGTCGATGATACGGTTGAGGGTCATAGCGAGCCCCCGTGCTCCGACAGCGGCGATGAGGATCCACATGATGTCCAGGACGGCGAGGTTGGATGGCTCGATGTCGACGGCGATGAGCGCGCCGATGAGTACGAAAGGGAGTGAGAACAGCATGTGCTCGATTTTCACGAATTCGAGTATCTCCCTGAATCCCATCAAATCACCTCGTGACGTTTGGTGACCACGGCTGTTGGTCGTATCCGTCGTTCGCGGAGGAGGTCCCCGTACGAGCGATGGTCTCTTGGTCGTGCAGTGTGATCGCCGGCCAGCTGCGGATTGGAAGGTCAGGGTCGAACTCGCTGGTGGGCTGGTCGGCCGCCTTGAGCGCCGCTCGTCCCGGGTGTGGTATCGGTGCGGTCGCATCCCATGCCACCCTGGTTCCAGAAGGGTCGAAGTGCAGGTCTCTACCGACGTCGAAGCGTACGAACAGTTGCCAGAGCAGCCGCTTGTTCGTCCCCGAACCGTGCAACTTGACGTCGTCATCGGTGATGAACAGGAAGCGCACATGGCTTTCAACATCCAATTGCCATATTGATTTCATCAATTGGAATACTTTCTCTCTCTGAGCGCGGCTCGCCTCGACCTGCAGCGCCCAGGTTGCCGGGTCGAGAACAGCTTCCATCCCGGTGCGGGCGCCGGGTCTGTCGTCGATGCTCGTAGTGACCACCAGAATCGAGGGTCGCAGGAGGGTGGCGTCGGTGACTTCGTCGATGCCGCGCACCTTGCCGATGAACTCGAGGAATACTC
>CALCOR010000025.1 GCA_937897085.1 uncultured euryarchaeote
GACCGGGCGACTTCGCTGGCTCATGGGCATTGGATCCCCCTGATGACCAACAACCGGATGGTGTCGGAGACCTGCAACTGAAAGCGGCGTTGGCGGCGGCGGAGGCGATTGCCTGTACACTCGAACTGCCACTGCCAAGCACCCACTGGACCCATGCCGCCGCACTCTCGAAGCGGGGTGTGGCCGTCCGTTGGCCGAACGACATCTGGCTGCCATCTGGCAAAGCCGCAGGCTGCCTTGTCGAGGGAAGACAGCAAGGAGAACAGAATTCAATCGTGCTGGGCATCGGCGTGAACCTTCCTGAGGGGGCGGGTGAACAGCACGAATTCCCATTGTCGGGACTGAGTGAACTCAAGGGATTCACATGCGGTCTCAAAGAGTTCTCGCGCTATCTCGATGCCTCGGTAGCCTCGCTGTTCGAGCGCCACCCGATGGTTTCTGACACATCCACTGCCCGAATCCGCCGGTCGCTCTGGGCATTGATGACCCAGTGGCTCGCCGACGGCAGGGGCTGTCGCAGTGGGGCGGAATCATGGGGTAGACCAGCCGGTCTGGGTGGGGACGGAAGCCTGCGGGTCGTCAGTGCCACAGGTATGGTGGAATGTCTCGAGGTGGCGGGGCTCGAATGGAGCAGCCATTAGGATAGTTCGTCGACGGCGGCGGAGATGTCGTCGTCGACCTTCGACGGCTCCTGGAGGCGGCGCCAGACACCCCAGGTGAGCAGCAGCAGGCAGAGGATGGGGGGCAGGAACTGAACGGGGAGTTGGCGGTTAACTGATACGGACACTTCATACTGACCGCGACCGACCAATTCGATCGTGTATTCACCTGAACCATCGATGGGAATATCCGCACTCACTGGATTTTCTCCGGCATCTTCACCCTGAGCCTCAGCGATTACGCTGCCCGATTCATCCAGCACACGAATCCGTTGCAGAGAGCAAGTGACATTCACTCCCTCACAGAATTCCGTTTGCTGCCAGGTGACCACCAGTTCGTCGTTCGAACCAAGGATGCCCAACTTCACTTGAGCCACCTCGACCACACCCCCGTCAGCATCGAAGTCGACAGCCATCGGCTGTGCCCACGTGAAGATGAACAACGCACCGAGCAATCCCACCGCACCGATGATGATCGCCAGGTCGTGAGGGGGAACACTCTCTGCCGCTCCACCGCCAGCCATGGCTCTTCGAGCGGTCATCGGATGATGAACTTCCCCTAACGTGAGCGTCCGGTTCCCAACGCAAGACCCAATTACGGGCTTCAGGTCGGCCGAGATATCCTGGGCGTGTAGATCAGACTGGAGGATCGCTGCCTTCGCAAGGCAGAGGCCACGGGTTCAAATCCCGTCACGTCCAAGCGATTCTGTTCTGTGCGACCAGATTTTGGGGCCACCGCCCCCGTATCAAACCGGGTGGCTGATGCCGCGGTTCACTCAATCGAGTAGTGAAATGTTGGCCATATGAATAGAAATAATTGGTTTTGTTACCCGGATGTGCATTATTCTCGCGTTGAGTTGTGGGCCGCTGATTAACGCTTAAGGACGTGACGCGCTCCCGGAGGCCTCGTCGGGGATGATGCATGCAGGTTCTGCAAGGCGAGACGAGGGGGGGTGCCAACGTGAGCGGAGGTAACGGCAGCAAGCGCCTGACGATCGCCGAGTTCGCTGCTCGATCGGCCGGCCGCGCCGATGAGTATCACCGCTACAATATCGACACGGTCGAGACGAAGGATGTCCAACCACTTCCGAACCGCTTCATCGTCAAGGTGGGCAAAGTGGGCCTGGCGAAGTTCCTGTTCAAGGAGACCATCCAATACTGGGGCAAGTGGGACGTTATCACGTCGCGGCCGTGCACATATGGTGTGTTCAGTGGACCGGTGGGGGGATTCAACCCGAGACCGAAACTGTGCGTCGGCTGCCTGCGGTGCACCGTCCAGCACCCCGAATTCACGACCATCACACCCAATCCCGCGCGTGCAGCGCTAGGAGATGACTACGTCACTCACCTGCACATCTCAGCCATCGACGAGGAGGCGCGTAAGGGCACCATCCCCGTGCGTGGCCAGGGATATCGGGGCAAGTTCGGTGGTCCGGGGTGGGAGGGCATGTTCACCGACATGTCAGAGATCGTGCGGCCTAGTCGAGACGGAATTCACGGTCGTGAACTGATTGGCACGAGCGTGGACCTCGGCAGCAAGCCGATGAGTTTGGAGTTCGACGACTCCGGTGTACTGACTGAGGCGGGACCCCAGATGGTCACCATCCAGGTCCCGTTCATCTTTGATGCTCCACCAGCTTCAATCGCCACTCCGAAACTACACAGAATCTACACCAAGACTGCTGCGGACATCGATACCCTGGTCGCATTGCCTGCGGATGTCGTCCGCTCAGAGGGGCTCGCCTCCCCAGAGGTCGTGCCGATTATCCCGCTAACGGCAGTTGCGACCGTGGCCGGTTTCGGCAATGGGACCCGCATCATCGAACTCGACGGCTGGGATGCTTCCCTGTATCTGGAAGCCACCACCACCGCCCCGCATCTGCTGGTCGGCGTGCGCATGTCGTTCGCGGACGGCTGGCAGAAACAACTGCTGGAAGTCCAGGCTGCTGGGGTCCCGATCATCCACCTGATCGCCGACCATCACGGTCTCGGGGTGGATGGAGGATTCGTGATGGACACGCTGCGCGAAGCGCACATGCTGCTCGTCGATGCAGGGGTACGAGACACCGTGACGCTGCTCGGAAGCGGTGGGGTGATCGCCGCCGACCACCTCCCGAAGGCGATTATCTGTGGACTCGATGCAGTCGCGCTCGACTTGCCTCTGCTGTTCGCGCTTCAAGCGCGTGCGCGAGGCGACCTCTCCGACAGGGATGACACACCGATCAAGATGCCTCGACGACTCAGCGAGCAATGGGGCACGAGCAGACTGACGAACTTGTCCGCTTCCTGGAGAGACCAGTTGCTCGAGATTCTCGGCGCCATGGGCATCCGAGAAGTGCGACGGCTACGCGGCGAGATGGGTCGCGGCATGTGGCAGACTGACCTCGAGGCAGAAGCGTTCGCAGGAATAGAAGGGTTCCCCGGGGGTGGTGCCTGATGACTGTCATCAAACCCTCCGAGACACTGGAGCACAAGGTCACCAACCTGCTCCACGAAGGATTCAACGCCCGCGCCTTCGGGAAATACAGACTTCCCGAGGCGCTCGGAGATTCCCGCTGGACCGACGAGATGATCGTCGCCACGTGGTACATGGCGGAGACCGGCGAGGTGCCCCCCGACCTGAATTACAAGACGGGCAAGTCGAACGGCGGCTTCGACCGGCTGGACTTCAAGTTCCTCGACGAGCAGGAGTGGCTGGAGCACTCGGATGCTCTGGACACGACGTTGGAACTCAACCGGCGGGGGGATGAACGGGACAAACTCTCCTGCGACCTCCCATTCTACGGCGGAGGTATGTCGTATGGCTCCGTATCGCTGAACGTGATGATGGCGCGGGCGCAGAACTCAGCCAAATGGAACACCTACATGTCAACCGGCGAGGGTGGGTATCCAGAGCCACTGCTGGAGTACAAGGACCATGTCATCACGCAGGTGGCGACCGGATACTTCGGCGTCGAGGAGAAGTACATCCAATCGACTCCAATCGTCGAATTCAAGTATGCACAGGGGGCGAAACCGGGGCTCGGAGGACACCTTCTGGCAGCAAAGGCGGGTGAAGAGGTGGCCAAGTTGCGCGGCAGCGTGGCGCACGTGAGCCTGTTCTCCCCGTTCCCATTCCATTCCACCTACTCTGTCGAAGACCACTCGAAGCACATCGACTGGATCCAGACCGTGAATCCAGATGCCCTGATCGCGGTGAAGGTGTCCACACCGCACGACGTCGACATGGTGGCGGTCGGCTCCTACTACGCCGGCGCACACATCATCCATCTCGATGGCTCATACGGGGGAACTGGTGCTGCTCCCGAACTCGCCAAGAAGGTCATCGCCACACCGATTGAACTCGCCCTGCCCAAAGTGCATGATTTCCTCATCAAGGAGGGAGTACGCGACAAGGTGACGCTGATCGCCAGCGGTGGTGTGCGCACCGCCGACGATGTCGCCAAGGCGATTGCATTGGGCGCTGACGGATGCGTGTTGGGAACCACTGACTT
The DNA here is from genome assembly GCA_937897085.1 of uncultured euryarchaeote. Taxonomy (GTDB): domain Archaea; phylum Thermoplasmatota; class Poseidoniia; order Poseidoniales; family Thalassarchaeaceae; genus JAKUTA01. The sequence goes on from CALCOR010000025.1 coordinate 4,154, forward strand.
GGTCGGCATCGGCTGCACCCGCTGCGCCAACTGCGAAGGCGGGCCCTCAGGGCGCGGCTGTCCGTTCGGCATCACCACTACCGATGTCGAGCTGCAGGAGTACATGCAGCAGGACTGGGGGGCGCAACGGCTGGACAACCTGTACAAGGCACTGCAGTGGAGACTGCGGGACATCCTGCGCAAGCTCGGACTTTCGAGCATCAAGGAACTCGTGGGAAGGCGAGATCTGCTACGTTACATCGGAGGTGACCCCTGATGGCGAATGCAGAGCGAATCGTCGCCGCCCGTCGCCGCATGATCGAACTGGGGCCTGACCCCATCATCCCAGATGACGAGGCCGCCGAGGGTGGCTGCGGGGTCATCGGGCTCGCCTGCGAGATTCCGGTCGCTGGAAAGCACCTGTTCGCCTCATTGGAACAGATGCGCAACCGCGGCAACGGCAAGGGTGGGGGCGTAGCACTGGTTGGACTGGACCCAGAGCAGTTCGGCGTGACGAGGGAGATCCTCGACAACGACTACCTCTACACCGTCGCCTACCTAGACCCAGCAGTTCGTAGTGACGTGGAGGAGAGTTTCATCCACGCCACCTTCGAGGTCGACCACATCCATGAGATGCCCAAGTTGCACGACTGGGAGAGCCGGCTTCCGGAACTCGATGTCGAACCGCCTGAGGTCGTCTGCTACTTCGTTCGCCCGCGGGTTGCTGCCATCGAGGAGTTCCAGGCGAAGAGCGGCTTGAGCGCCGCGGACTTCGACGGAAAGGAGGGGATGCTCGATGAGATCGTCTTCCACGCCACGCACGCGCTAAACGTCGAGTTCTACGCCGGCGAGCGGGGCTCGCAGGCGTTCGTGCTCAGTCATGGGGTCAACATGCTCATCCTGAAGATCGTGGGCTATGCAGAGGATGTCATCCGCTACTATAGACTGGAGCACATAACGGCTCATGTCTGGATTGGCCACCACCGCTACCCCACCCGTGGAAGGGTCACTCACCCTGGTGGGGCGCACCCGTTCGGGCAAGGTATCGGCGTCGCTCTGGTGCACAACGGCGACTTCTCGAACTACGTCTCCGTCAAGGACTATCTCGCACAGCGCGGCATGGAGCCGCTCTTCCTGACCGACACCGAGGTGGCGGCACTCGGATACGACCTGCACCACAGGGTCTACGGATATCCGCTGGAGTACCTGATCGAGTCGATGGCGCCCACCTGTGAGCTCGACTTCGTGATGCTCCCCGACGAGAAACAGGAGATCTACGACGCCATCCAGAAGACGCACATCCACGGCTCACCCGATGGGCCCTGGTTCTTCATCATCGCACAACAGGAAGCGGGAGTGCATCGGTTGTTGGGAATCACTGACACGAGCATGCTGCGCCCGCAGGTGTTCTCCTACCAGCGGGGCGAGGTGGGAATCGCATTCTGCGCGTCGGAGAAGCAGGTCATCGACGCGGCGATGGAGAGCCTCGCTGCTGAGGACAAGCGCTTCTGGCCGCGCTGCGACGAATTCTGGAACGCCAGAGGTGGCTCGTACACCGACGGCGGGGCGTTCATCTTCGACCTCCTGCCCGCGGAGCATGGCGAACGCGAACTGGTGATGACGAACAAGTTCGGAGAGGTGGTCGACACCCACCCC
>CALCOR010000026.1 GCA_937897085.1 uncultured euryarchaeote
AGCAGCATGATGAGCCACACCCACCACCATTGGGGGAAGAAATGCCAGAGCGTGAAGTAGAGTGCGATCGCCAGTAGGTCGAACCCGATCAGCAGGAACAGCCGCAGCATCGGTCTCATGGAAACGGGAGCATCTTCCAAAGGGCCTGACACCTCGTTCATCAACTCACATCCAGATTGGTATGCACACGTTACGCGCTGCAGTACTTCACTCACAGTCTGCGTCGATGGCTTGAACGACCACCTCTACCTTCGCTCCCGCTGGCAGAGCGGCTACGGCGAACGCGGCGCGTGCAGGAGGAATCTCGGTCTCTCCGATCCAATCGGCATACACCTCATTCATAGCCTGGAAATCACCGATGTCATCGAGCAGGACCTGCGCGAAGCAGATGTCGTCCCTGGAGAGCCCGGCCGCTTCCAGCAGCGCGTCCACCTTGGCCAGCGCGCCCGCCGTCTGGGATTCCACATCATCGCCCGCGTCCGGTGCGATTTGCCCGGCAAGCCAGACGATGCCGTGGGACTTCACTCCCGGGGAATAGGGTCCGAACACCTCGCTGCCGGGAACTTCGATGCGCTCCTTGTGCCCCATGCGAGTTCGACAGGCGGCACCGGCCTTAGCCGTTCTCTTGACAGGAGGGAGGAGCCTCGGCGGTACATGGAGGACGCTCCGCTGACCTGCTGGGTGCTCGACCATCCGGCGCACATGCAACTGTTCGCGCGCTGGGTCCGCGCCGGGCGCGCCAACGACCTGCTAGTCGTCACCAGACGTCCTGAGACGGAGGCGTTGCTCGCCGCCAAAGAGGGACATCTGCCCGACCGCAAGGTGTTGCTGGTCAAGCGACCGGCCGGTCTCGGGCTGCTCCCTCTCGGCCGGGAACTGCGCGCTTGGAACAGGGTCCGCATGGTGCGTGCGCGGCTCAAGCAGCAGCGGCTGATCGGCTACCCGATCGAACGGGTGGTATCGAAGGGCGCACCGCTCGAACTGCTGGCGGCGAAGCGGGAGGGAGTCGGGTCCCGGTGGTACATCTCTGACTGCGAGCCCAACCATCTCGCCCACAGGTTGGCGCTGAATTCAGCCACGGATGTCGTGCTGCCATCATCGTGGCGCGTCGACCTTGATCGCGGCTTCCTCGACGCCGTGCAGGAACGTTCCGACATCAGGTTGCACCGCCTCTCCGGGGAACTACCCCATTGCTACCTCAGCGAGCCGCACCGGTCAGCGCGGGAGGAGGATTCTCTGCCGCGCATACTGTACAGGAAGTTGGTGGGCGGGGGCATCCATGACCGAGACGAGCACATCAACGCCGAACCACTGCTCGCTGACCTGGGGATGAAGGTGCTGACAATCGCCGAGAATGATCCAGTCAGTGATCCGTGGGGACTGCCTGGAATGTTGGCGGAATTCGATGGTGTGCTCTCTGAATCAGTCACGCTGGCTCACGAGGCGGTCGTACAGGGAGTTCCCGCGTTGCTCGTCTCCGCCGCCAAGCGCGGTGTTCTCGACTCCTATGCCGGCGGCAGCCTGCTGCATCAGTTGGAAGTCCCGCCTCGTCGCGGAATGGAACTGACGGCAGTTGTTTCCGCATGGCGCGAAGCGGTCAACAACGGCATGCATTCGCCACAGACAGCTCCACCTTGGAACTCCGCGGCAGCCGAACTCACTGCTCTCATCGGATGAATTGCGACCTCGCGAGTTCACAAGGAGTCACGCAGTTCCTTGAGCATCTCACCGTGGTCGCCAGCGAGTTCGTCTCCGTCCACATCGTCGAGGAGATGGAACTCAGCAGCAGCGGCATCGTCACCCGCGACCGGTGTGGCGTCGTCGGGGATGGTGACGCGATAGAGGATGCTGACGATGTGCTTGCGCGGGTCGCGCTCAGGGTCTCCACGCACCGTCACCAGCCGTGGGTCGTTACCGATGACTCCGGTTTCTTCGGCAAGTTCGCGCAGAACTGCCATCTCAGGGTCTTCACCCTCGTCGACGAAGCCGCCCGGAAATGCCAGACTGCCCTTCCACGGCTCCCGTCCCCGCCGAATGAGCAGCAGTTCGAGCCCCGCATCACCCATTCTGATACCAGCTGCGTCGACCGTCAACGCCGGGTTGCGGTAGCCATCCTTGCCACACTTCGGGCATGTCTCATCCATCGATTCAACCACCGTAACGACGCTTGCGCTTCTGGTAGGAGTCGATCGCCTCGTAGAGATCGTTGCGGGAGAACGATGGCCAGTGCACATCGGTGAAGTGCAGTTCTGCGTAGGCGATCTGCCAGAGCAGGAAGTTGGAGATGCGCTCCTCTCCGCTGGTACGGATGACCAGGTCGGGGTCTGGCAGGTCCGCCGTGTAGAGTCGCTTGGATATCTCTGATGTATCGATGGAATCGAGATCCAACTCCCCCTTGGCGTGGTCCTCTGCCACACCACGGACCGCATCGACGATTTCCTCGCGACCGCCGTATGCCAGGCAGATTGTGAACAGGAATTTCGAGTATGAATCAGTGCGTGATTCTGCCAGCGTAATCGCTTCACGGACACGTTCCGGAAGTAGTTCGAGTCTCCCAACAGCCTGCACCTTGACACAGCGTTCGTGAATCTGCGGATCATTGCTTATCTCATGGAATCCGGTTACATACAGGTCGTAGAGTGATTCCAGTTCATCTGGTTCTCGTGTGCTGATGTTATCGGTGGAGAGGGCGTAGACAGTGAGGTAGGGAATTTCGAGATCTAGAATCCAATCCATCACTTCCTTCAGTTTGTCCTTGCCATGCCGGTGGCCGATCTCCTTCTCAATTTCCTGACTCCAGGCGAAGCGCCTGTTCCCGTCCATGATGATCGAGATGTGTTCTGGGAGTGGCTGCCCCTTCACGCGGTCCCTGAGCCTGTTTGTGCGGATGCGGTCAGTGCGTGAGATGAAGCTCCATGACAGCCGGGAATTGGCGATTTTTCGTGCCGGCCAGGAGATGACCCTGAATTTAAGCAGCCATTTGGCGGTGACGTCGAGTGTACGTCCGATACGCCCCATCTGTCCACCTGCGCTCGGCACGAGCATCAACTCGCACTTGATGGAATCGGGTGTGGGAACTGTGCTTGGGGGGCGTCAATCGAATATCAGGTTGGCATCGGCCTCGATCTGCCTGCGTACGGCTGGTTTTGCATTCACGACGATGACCTCACCGGCGTGCTGCCACACCGCAAGATCCGACTTCGAATTGCCAGCGTATCCGAATCCCTTCTCGCCGAAACGCTCGACGAGGGCCGCCGCCTTGTTCTCGCCGGCGAGATTGGGCCCCATATCGGTAGCCATCACATCATCGAAGATTCCGATGTGTTCAGCTATCTTCTCCGCTACTGGTCTATCCGATGCGGTGCACAGGATGAGGATGCGACCCGCCTTCTTCTGCTGCTTGAGCCAGCGCAGGAACTCCTCGTGGTAGGTGAGTTTCTCCGGGTCGAAGTTCAGTTTCTCTCCCAAGGCGCGTTTCCACACCGAGCGTCGTCCGCTGAACTCCTTGTACAGCATCCATGGAACCAGCCAGGGGCGGACGAGCAGCACCCTGCTGACAGTCAAGTAGGACATGTCGGTGAGGATCACGGTGCCATCGAGGTCGACTGCGAGCGGCAGGTCAGACATCTTCTCACCCGTCCTTGGGCGGTATGCGGCACCTGTCAATCTTGGGGCGGCTACAGAGGGGAGTAGCGCAACAGAGCAAATAGCGGGAGCCGCGAGCCGTGAACGAGGTGCGCCCCTGCCATCACAGTTGAACATCGAGGTGCTCGCTGATGAGCCATGGTTCCCCTCCGGCGTTGTCACCGAGGTAGAACCAGCCGCGGAGCAGGCACCTGCGGGCTTCGAGGCATACAGGCTGCACGCTCGTTGGGGGAGCCAGTTGATGCTCTGGCCGATAGGGAATCCGGACTCAATAGACTGGTGGAAGGGGATGTTGCCGGTCGGAGGAGGCGGCGAGCGGTGGGGGGATGCGCCGGAAATCTCTGGAGCGACCATCGAGCGCGTCGATGCTTGGGATGGGCGCTGCTGGCGCATCCGCGAGCGGGGGGGAAGAACGCTACGCGCTCACTTCCTGCCACTCGACTCCTGCGGGCATGGAAGGAGGTTGGCCGAACTCTCCTCGGAGGTGCTCGAAGCGGCTGTCGGTGGACTACAGTGGAAAGGCCGCGATGTGCTACTGATATTTCGACAACAGCAGGGGGTGACGGCGTCTGACCACTTGACGGCAGCCATCGATGAGGGCGATTACGCAGCTGCTGAGCAAATCTGCCGTGTCTCGGGTGAGACCCTTGGCAGGTTCCACTCCGACTCACTCGCCCGGTTGGCGCTTCCCAACGATGAGCGTCGCTGGAACGAGCGCCTGAAGCGGCTGGAGGAGCATATCGTAACGAACACGCTCTGGCGCGCACCCCATTCACGCGACACTCACGGCACCATCACGCACCGCAACTTCGGGCTCGATGGTGTGCTGCTGCATGACGACGAGGAGCCGACCATCGCCAACTGCGTCGACGGCGTCGTCAACGCCATCCTGCCGTCCTACCAGGAGGTTCCGGCAGTCCGCGATCTCGCCGCTGGCTACCGCTCCATCTCACGCATCCTGTCAGACTCTGACCAGCATGAGATACCTGCTGACCTCGAACTCAGGCTGCGCGGCGCACTGTTCACCGGTTGGTGTGCCACCGTGCCACCTGCTGCACGTTCCGCGGCGGCGCTTGACGGGCACAGGGGCGGGGTCGCAATATGGGAGTACGAACAGGTGCTCGAGGAGATCGCCAGCGCGCTCGCCTGGCAGAAGGCGGTTCCTGCACGCCTGATCGATTGGCTGTCATTCGTGCCGCACCTGCAGACTTCGATGTACCACTCGCGCACGCTCTCCGGGTTGGCTCTCGTGTGTGGAACCGCGGCCGCCACCGCGCTGTTCCTCCCAGGGGCGTTCGACACTCTGGCCGAGCGCATAGCCGCGGTGCTCGGACTTTCCGTATGCGCACTGCTGCTGCGCTGGGCCTACCGGCGCCGAGCCCCGCCGCCATACTAGTCGAGGCGGGTGAATTCGGAGTCATCGAACTCGTAGCTGCGTGGAACGCCGGTGGGCAGTTCGAGGGAGAGCACCTGTTCTCGGGTGAGCCCCTCGATGTGCATCACAATCGAGCGCAGTGAGTTGCCATGGGCGGTTACGAGCACGTTCTTCCCGGAAGTCAGATCGGGGATGATACACTCCTCTAGGCAGGGGATCGTGCGCTCGGCACACGTTTTGAGACTCTCACCGTCAGGGGGTGCGACATCGTAGGAGCGGCGCCAGATGTGCACCTGCTCGGCGCCGTGCTTCGCCCGCGTCTCGTCCTTGTTGAGGCCTTGCAGCGCGCCGTAATGCCGCTCGTTCAGCCGCCAGTCCTCGTGAGTGGGAATGGTATCCGATGCTGAGTTCAGTTCGAGCACGATTTCGGCGGTCTTCTGGGCGCGCACGAGGTCGCTGGTATAGCAGACGTCGAAGCGTTTGTCAGCCAGTTGCTGGCCAGCGTCCGCCGCCTCCTGCTCCCCCTTCTCAGAGAGTTCCACATCGGTCCATCCGGTGAAGCGGTTGGCGGCGTTCCACACTGACTCTCCGTGCCTGAGCAGCACAAGCAGCGCCATTCTATCACTCTCGTGAAGCGCGCATGCGCGGCTCGAAGAATTCGAGTTTGAGTTCCTTGGCCAACCGGCTCACGTCGAGCAGGAGTGTCTCACGTGCCTCCTTCTCCTCATTGCCGCCAGAGACATCCCAGTAGAGATTGCAGGCGACCTCAAAGGAATCCTTGGAGATTGCCGACACGCGTGCATATGAGGAATCATGCTTCTGCGTCTTGGAGTGCTCGCACACCAAATTCCAGATGCCGGTGCAGAACTCCTCCAAGGCATCCGCATCGCTAGACAGGTCGAGGTAGAAGATGGGCTGATAGCGCCGCCAGCGTCGCTTGCCGAAGTTCTCTATGCCCTTGTTCACCAAGGTGCTGTTGGGCAAAGTGATGACCGTGTCTGCGGTGGTTCGCAGAAGAGTCGTACGGATACCGACTTGGATTACCTCGCCCTCGCTTGAGCCGACCTTGATCCAGTCACCGACGCGGAAGGGGCGGTCGAGCAACAAGGTAATCGATCCGAACAGGTTACCTATCGTGTCCTTGGCGGCGAACGCGAACGCCAGACCGCCGATTCCCAGACCGGCGAGCAGCGTCATCATGTCGAAGCCGAATCCCTCGGCTACCAGCACCGTTCCACCGAGCACGATGATGACTCGCAGCACGCTCTCAACCCCGGTGATCAGCGTCTTCGTCGATTGGTCGAGCACCCCGTCGTCGTCCCACCATACAATCAGGTCCGGCAGCAGGTCCACCAGACGCATCACACCCCAGACGATGCCGATGAGGAAGGCGGCCTCACCGAAGGCGGTGATCCAGTATTCGAAGGTCTCAGGCAGCACTACCTCGGGCTCCCTTCCGAGATATTCGGTCATCTTCCACCAGACGAGGCCAGCCCCCGCAGCACCGAAAGATACGCGCGAGCGCATCTCGAACTCGTTCAGGGAATCGATTTTCCCCGTGAACGGCTTCATCAACAGTGGGAACAGGAAGATGACCAGCAAGCGAGCAACAAGCCCGAGCAGGAAGATTGCCAGTAGACTGACCCAGATTCCCAGTTGCACCCCTAACACGAGGTTGTCCCAGCCGGGAACGAGTCGAATGAATGCGTCCATCGAACCGGCGGAGCCGACTTTGCTTGAAAAGGCGACGGACAACACGCGACGTTCGGTTTTCAGTCCAGCAGGTCGGCGAACCGTTCAAGTGAGTCCCACGGCTGGGCACCTACGGTGCCCGAAATGCGTAACGCCCGCGCCATCCTGCTCGCCCTGCTGATGCTCAACTCGCTGGCGCTCACCGGCAGCCTCGCAGCCTCTCAGGACGACGACGATACTGGTGCTGCGCCAGAGGACCTGTGGTCCATTCAGTATGTCAGCCAGTCCTTTCCTTGGGGCGGTGATTCGGATGCCCAGTTCGATTCCTACCACGATTTCACCAGCATGCGCCAGCGGATGCAGTTTCTTGCCGAGCGCAATTCTGGAATCATCGAGTTCCATGATGGCATGCCAGGGGGTGTCAACGACCGCGGCATCGAAATGGATTCTGACAGCTACAAAGGGTGGTTCTACAAAGAACAGATTCCATGGGTGAAGATTACTGGTGGCCCCGATGGAGTCGACGGTGGGACCTGTGACGACTTTGTTGGTGACTGTGGAAATTACGCCGACCGACCCGATGTGATGCTTGTAGGAAATCACCACGCTCGCGAGTGGATGAGTTACGAGGTTCCTATGTTGTTC
>CALCOR010000027.1 GCA_937897085.1 uncultured euryarchaeote
AACCTCCTCCCACGCTGCGGGCATCCGCTCCTCGTAGAATCGCTTCTCCTCCACCTCCGCCGCCTCGCGCATCCGCTGCTTGAGTTCTGGGTTGGCCACCGCCACGTAGGTCCACGGCTGCATGTGCGCCCCCGAGGGTGCTGTTCCCGCCGTCTGGACCGCCAGTCCGATTAGTTCGCGAGGCACCTCTCGCCCGGAGAAGTGACGAGTCGTGCGCCGCTGCTCCATCCGCGCATGGAAGGACTGCGCCCGCTCCAGCATCTCCACTTCAGGAAGTTCGTGGAAGACCAAGGAAACGAACTCCGGCTCGTCGTCGACCACGTCACTCATGAACGGGCGAAGCCGCTCCCTCGCATCAACAGTTTCACCGCGCCAGCGAGCCCATCGGGTCCCAGGCGGGCAGCACGACCGGCTCAGTATCAAGCGCAGCCACCATCTCGTTGGAGAGATACGATCTCGGCGAGGCGATCTCGAACATGTACTCGTCGAACCACGAGTCGTTCATGGTGTAGAACCCGGCTTTGCCGCTCTCCTTCTCGCCCCACGAGTTCTCCACCCGCCAGCGCCGGATTCCCTTGTCGGTCACATCGACCCCGGTGAACAGCATGGCGTGCGTCATCGCCGTCTGATGGTAGCGCAGACGCGCTTCCTTGTCGAGGCCGAGTTCGAATCCGTAGAGCTGCTCGAACTCGTAGAGGTCGGCATCCCAGAGGCCGAGTTTGCGGTGCATCTGCTTGCCTGTGTCACAACCGAACCAGACCGGCTCGTCATCCTCGAGAATGCGGCGGGTGATGTCCTTCATGGAGTCGATGTCGACATTGAGGTAGATGACCGGCAAGCCCCCGTGGACGTTCTGGAGCAGGTCGACGGTGTAGGTCTGCAGCGTGGGGTTGCGCGGGTCGTGCACGAGGCAGACGTATTCCTGGAATGGAAGCGTCACGAACTCCGCCATGAACTCCTTCGGCGTCATCCGGCCGCGGCGATGGAACTCGTCATCCTTGTCCCGCCACTGCCAGTCGAAGTGTCTCGGGGGTGTTCCCAGATGGATGTTCAACAGCCGCCACACATCCGCCATGCGCCTCTGCTTGTGCTCACGCGCTTGGCCCTCGCTTCCTCCGGCCTCCATGATTCCCCTGATCTCCGCGGCGATGGCGCGCACGAGATGACGCAGGTTCGCATTCATCCGGTAGGTAGAGGATGAGGACTGCGACTCGGGGTAGACGGATTTGGGCACCACCCCGTGCTTGAGCATGAGGTTCACCGCCATGTTCCACTGGCCGCCGTCCTCGGATGGGTGGTCGAGGAGAACACCCAGTGTTCTGTCGTCGATTGGGCGGTCAGCCGTGGCGATGATCGCCTCGAGGTTGGCGTTGGCGCGCTCGAACTTGTCCCAGAAGTGGATGTGGGCTTGACTGAACTCGAAGTCCTTGACGTTCATCTTCTCGATTGCGCCCTTGCGGAACAGGTTGAGGAAGGCGAACAGCCAGCAGCGGCCGGACGCCTTCTGCGAGGTCGCCTTCCAGTCGTCCAGTTTGGTCGAGAAGCTGAAGTCGGTGCTGGCGACTACATCGCGGTTCAACGCAACCTCCTGGATGGTTGTGGTCGTCACTGCGTTCTGCAGGATCTTCGCCGTCGCATCGTCGCCGAACTGGCTGCGCAGCTCGGCTATCTGCTTCTGAGTCACCGTTCCGGACATGCGGGCTAACCTCCGTGTGGCCAAGCGGTCCGCAGCGGAACCTCATGTTCATTTCCCACGCGAGCGGGTGCGAAAATATGCGTCTCAGTCACGTCGAGAGATGACCGCTGCGAGCGCCAAGCCGCCGGCGACGATGAGCAGGCCGGGTCCTGGAATTCCCCCTTCCATGGCGACGACATCGTCTGTGGGACAGGCATCGCCACCAGATTCGGTTCCGGACACCCAGCAGTCCGACCATACCTTGCCCCCGACGATGAAGCCCCCTTCGGGGAACACCTCGGAGGTGTTGTCGGAGTAGTTGAGGTCGATTTCGTAGTTGATGTACGTGTGCGTCGGGATTGGAACAAGGGTGTAGGACCAGACACTGTCATTCTCGGTCATCTCCAGCAACTCCGGTGGATAGCAGACACCTGTGTTGATGCATTGCTGCACCTCCCACAATACGACTGTACCGTTCCCAGCAGCTTCCTCAGTGAGCACCACCTCGATGGTGAAGTCGACACCGTCGCTGGATACCTGTGGAGTAGTGATGCTGGAAATCGGGGTTCCCGTGGTGTCCACCTCGGTGTTCACCCCTGGATTCGCTGCGGAGGCGAATGGGATTAGCAGGCATGCCGCGAGTAGAATCGCCGACAACGTACGTCTTCGCATGTTAATACCGCGGTTGTGCTCATTCATCAAACTGACCGTCTGCGGACTTACATCTCGAGTTCCCACAACTCATCGCCGATCCAGTGGA
>CALCOR010000028.1 GCA_937897085.1 uncultured euryarchaeote
CAAGCCAAACAAGGACGAGCAGTCGCCGGAGCAGCGCATCTCGGCGCTGCGCCGAGAACGTGATGCGATCCGCAGATTGCTCCAGCAAGGAGCGCTGACGCGCGTCGGGCGGGATATCGAGAGTCAGAATAGGACCATCGTTGAGATCGAGTCGCTGCTCGCAGGCGAGTAACGGTGAGAGTCCGTTCCACGGAGTGCTCAGCTGCGGCGGAAGCGCCGAACCCACTCCTCTGCGGGTGCCAGAGCCTCAGGAACCGCGACATCCTCCTCTTCCGCCTCGGCTCGGAACCGCTCTTCCCGTTCAAGCCACGCGTTGTTACGCGCGCGGAGGCTGGTAGCGGTCGCTTCGTAACTCTCCTCGTCCCGGCAGAGCAACGAGAGGAAGCGGTGCAGCGGAAGGCCCGCCTCCCAGTCGAGGTAGGGGCGACCATTGCGCGTCAGCGGCAGCGCCGGAATTCGGTTAGCGATGACGGCCAACCTGCCTTGGAGCGAGGTTGTCTCGACGCGCAGAATGCGCCAGGAATCCCCGCGCACACCCTTCAGTCGGTACGCGTAGATCGGCAGCAGGCCACACGCCTCGCCCGCCCTCTTGAGCTCCTCATACTGCTCCCACGTTCTTCCAGAGAGGTAGATGCGCCGTTCCTTGTTCGCCTTCACCTCGATGGGGAAGGAGACATCTCCGCGGATCGCCAGCAGGTCGCCCGCGCCGCCCACGCCGCTGCCGGCAGCGCGTACAACGAGGAACGGGCGGCGAATCACCTGCATCGCGCGCGCCTTCTCAGATGGGTTGCAACTGCGCGTCACCGCCCGCACTCCATCCGGCTCACCAGCCAGCACGGCGCGCAGTTCTCGCTCGTAGAGACTGCCCATCGCGCAAGATGGTCTACAGGGTGTTCAAATGCGCTCCGGTCGTTATCCGTCGGACGGTGTCTGTTTCGCCGGTCTAGCCCTTCTCTCCGCCAACACCGGCAGCACAACCCTTGAGATATGGCGCGGCCTACCAAGCCCCGTGGGGACACTGGTAGTTCGAACCTCGGACTTCCGCCTGGCCTACCGCCTACTGGAAGCGATGAAACGCAAGCGCATCTCCTGCGTGCAGATCCCCCACGATGCGCCGCTCCCGGAGCCGCAGGGAATCTGGCTGGCGACGCCAGAGGAGGTCGCCGATTCGAATCTTCCCGGCGGGGTTGCTTGCACCGTCGAAGAAGTGGAGCTGGGAATCGAGCAGGCGCAGCGCCTCTCCAACTCGCACGGACCGGTGAGCCTGCTGGCGTTCGGCATTGATCCCGGGCCGCGTCCAGGACTGGCGTGGTTGGGTGATGGCCTGCTGCTGGGAGTAGAGCAACTGGAGGGCATCGATGAGACGGTCGACCGCATCGGTGACCTGTTGCGCACTATCGATCATGAGCGAGCGGTGGTGAGAATCGGTGACGGTTCGCCGACAATCGGCACGCGGCTGGCGAACGTGAGCCTGACGCGCGGATTGGAAGTGGAACGGGTCGATGAGAGCACTACATCGGCTGGAACTCCGCGGCACCAGCATCACGTGTCGGCGGCAAGGATCGCACAACTCGAAGGGGTGCCCGTCCGCGACCGCCGGCCGGTCCGTCCCACTCCGGGAGAGGTGCGTGAGATCCAGGACAGGAGCCGCAAGCAGAGCGACGGTCAACTGACGCTGCCGGGAGAACTCGCACAGGCGGTGGCTGTCGGCAGGTTGTCGATGACCGAGGCGCTCGACGAGCAACGCCGTCGCGGCGGCAATGGTCACTGACCCGAGTCCTCAATTATTGGTGACCGGTCGTCGTGCCGATGCGAACGTGGTCTAATGGCATGATCGTAGGTTCCCAACCTGCTGACCCGAGTTCGACTCTCGGCGTTCGCACCATCATCCAGCAGCAGCAATGAACGACCTGACGCTCCCCCGGAGGGGCGGGCGAGAGCATGGCTGAGAGCATCATGAGAACGGAACGAATGGAATTGGAGACCCAGGGAGAGGGCCAGATGGTCGACATCACGGGTGATGTAGCGCGGATGGTGGCCTCTGCAGGTCTTGACGAGGGGCAGGTGCTGTTGTTCTGCACTGGCTCCACTGGCGGGATCACCACCATCGAGTATGAGCCTGGATTGATTCAGGACTTCCCAGACCTGTTCGACCGGCTCGCTCCGCGGGACATCACCTACCTGCACGACGAGACCTGGCACGACGGCAACGGCCATTCCCACTGCCGCGCCAGCCTGCTGGGTCCGTCGCTCACCATCCCAGTGGAAGCGGGAAGATTGCTACTCGGAACCTGGCAGCAGATCATCTTCATGGATTTCGACAACAGGCCACGCCAACGCCAACTGGTCATTCAACTCTCAGGTAAGGTCTGAATCCTTGTGCGTCCGAACCATTGTGGTTCGTGCTCCAAAGTACGAGTGACTAGCGATACTCGCGGGTGGAGTCGAAGCCGGGGAGCTGGTCTTCTGTTTCGCGGTAGATGGTCTTCAGGTTGGTGATGAAGTTCTGTTCTTGGGTGACTATCACGTAATCCTTGACACCGGCATCCTCGACGGCGTCGAGCCAGGTGAGCAGAACCTCCATCGTCACGCGCGCCCCCTCCCGGTGTGGGTAGGCGAAGACGTCCATGCTCAACGGTGATGCCACCACGGTCCGTTTCTCCTTTTTCTTCAGTTTTGCGAGTTCCTCGAACATGGCTTCGTAGGACTGGCGCAGCAGGTCTCTGCGCCCCTCGTCCTGGTTGGGTCGGCGGCAGTCCGGCCCGGTCACATGGATGAGTTTCTCGGCGGGCAGGTCGAAGGCGCTGGTCGTCACCGCGGTTCCGGCCGGGCAGGGCTGCAGGTTCTTCGCCCGGCGCTCAGCGGCGATGGCGTTGCACGCCGCTCGCAGCCCGGGTCCTGCGGCATCGTGGACGAGACCATCGACACCCTCCCGACCAGCTAGTCTGTTGTTGGCTGTGGTGACCATCACATCACCCCCTTCGAAGCGGGTGATGTCGGTGAAGATGACCTTCAGCATGGCATTACGGCAGGTACGAGCGATGACAACTTCCGACATGCAGCGCCGCAGGGGGGGCTGGCGGCAATATACCGTTCGCTGCTGCCTTTGGCAACGCACCATGGTGGCATTTCTCCAAGGGCACCTCCATGCGACAATCTCATGAGCACATCCAATGCATCTCAGGACGTGTCCAGCGTACGCTGTGTCTCGCTGTTCGCGGCCATGCTACTGTGCGTGAGCGTCGCACCGCTGCTCTCCACCGAACCTGCGTCCACCCTCAACGGGACGGCGCAACAACGCTGGTCTGGTGATGTCTGGAACGAGACGCCGTTCAGGGATGTCGCTGTTCCCGAGGGGTTCACCTTCCTCTCGTACACCGATTACTCTGACGTCGGCGTGCTCATCAACAACAACAGCGCCGCCAGCCGCACCATCGGCTGGGCGTTCGTGGGTGCGCGCAATATCTCTCCAGAACGCGTGTTCCTGTTCGACAACGAGAGCACGCCGACTGGTGAGACGATCAACAACCAGCAGTTCGATGATTACTTCGCGGACCCGCTGCGACAGATGATCTTGGACCGCAACCTGACCAACGAACTGAACTATCTCGTGACCACCAAGGGTGTGCCGCTGCGCGTCTCCGGGTCGACCAACGCGCGGGCGTCATTCGATTCTGAGATCGGGCTCATCAATGGGCAATACAACAACACCATCCACGCCAACTGGTGGACGGGGCACACCTATGGCCCGGCCTCGGACAGCGTGATGGAGCAGTTCTCCCGCGAGAAGTATGGATTCTACCTAGTGACCCGACTGACAGGCTACTCGGTCGATACGGCGCTGGGCCTGATCGAGAAAGCGAACAACTCGTTCGGAAACCGCGGCCAGGTCGTGCTAGATCTCGCCACCAACCAAAACGGCTCGGGCTACAAGTGGTGGAACGACATGCTCTACTACGCTAACACCACGTTGGCGGGCGAGATGGGACTGCCCGTCCATTTCAACCAGAACTCGACCTTCGTGACCAACGAGACGAACGTGATGTTCTACGCATCGTGGGGTTCGAACGATGGTTCGTGGGGGCAGAACTGGCTGCCCAACTCGGGCTTCGACACCTCGAGTTCCAGCTGGAGTTCAGGTTCGAAGTACTGGGTTGCGCAAGACCCCCCTCTGACAAGCGGTGAGACATTCTCCTGGGGTCGTCAGACTTCGGTGAAACAGGGTGGCAACGCCGCGCTGGAAGGGGTGCTGGAGTCGGCCGCCTGCACGGCCAGCGTTGCGAGCACCACCAGCGGCCTGCTCGCCGAGTACTTCGACAATGCCGGTCTCTCGTACAACTCCAGTCAGATGCCCGACCTGACTGGCAGGACTCCCGACTACTGGCGCTCCGAGCCGAACATCGACCATGCTGCAACCTCCAGTCAATGGCCCGGGCTCGACAATCGCTTCGACGACTACTGGTCGGTTCGACACACCGGCACCATCACCATTCCCGATTCGGGCAACTGGACCTTCTATCTCAACAGCGACGACGGAACGAAACTGTGGCTCGACGACGTGGAGATCGTCGACAATCAAGGAGTGCACGGAATGCGCGAGGTATCCGACACCGTATGGATGGATGCGGGTGAGCATTCGTTGCGCACCGAGTTCTTCGAGCACGGTGGCTGGGCTGGCTTCATCGTCTCATGGGAAGGGCCCAACGTCAGCAAGCAGGTGGTGCCGGCCAGCGCCTTCACACGTGGAGTCAGCGCGCCTGCCGCCCCTTCCGGACTGGTACACCATTGGGCCTTCGACGAGAGCAACGGCACCACCGTTGCGGACTCGGTGGGCACGGCGGATATGACCCTGTTCAACAGTAACAACGGCAGCAGTTGGCAGCAGTGCCTGTTCGGCAACTGTTACTCCTTCGACGGCAGCGACGACTACGCCAAGGTCGACGTCAACGACTGGGGCGGCGACTTCTCCGTCTCCCTCTGGGCCAACACCCAGAACTCCAGCCAATCATTGCACTCGTCCGTAATCGCCGTGAACGACGTCGCAGGTGATGATGACTCATTCCAGATTGAGACCAGTGGGGGGAGCAACGGTGACTGGCAAGTCTGGTCAAACTCCACCTACACGATTGGCTCGATCGATGCTGGAAGTTGGACACATCTTGCTGTGACGTTCCAGAGCAACACCTTGCGCATGTACAAGGGCGGGCTCCTCGTTGGAACCAGTACTGTTCCGGCTGGTGACATCGACAGCATTGAACTCTACAAGATGGGTGTCAACAGGGCGGGGAACACCCACTTTGAGGGACTAATCGATGAGGTGCAGGTCTGGAATCGCACACTATCAGACGACGATGTCGCCGCTCTCAACGCAAAGGCGGCCTGGGAGTGCCCCGACTACAGCGCCGTGGGAACTGGAGAGACCTACGTCGAGCAAGACTACGACTTCCCAGACGAACTCCAAGAACATGCTTGGATTCTCTACGGGTACGCGCGCAAGGCCGGCTGGCTGCACGGCGACTACCGCATCGAGATTGACGGCTACGACACCAATGGGTCCTTGCTGTCGACCAACGTCAGCAGCACTAACACCCTCTCGGACAGTTGGAATTCACTCACCATCCGTTTCCGCCCGCATGCGAACGCCACCTCGTTCAAGGTGAGGATGGCCGCTCTGTTGGACAATGTAACCCGCAACGGTTCAGTCTATTTCGACACGATGAACCTGAGGGCGATCAGACCGCATTTCGAGTGGGTCGACGGCTCGATCGCTGAGACCGCGGTGAGCACTGGTGGCCGCTCGTTCAACTGGAACACGGGCTACGGGCAGAGTCTGGTGGCCGACCTGCTGGAGGATGGGGTGTCCGGGGTGAAGGGCTACGTCTACGAGCCATACCTGACGGCTGTCTCGTCCCCGAATGTGCTGCTTCCCTACTACGCCTACGGCTACAACCTCGCCGAGGTCTACTACGCCTCCAACCCGCTCATCTCGTGGATGGGCACCGTGGTGGGTGATCCCAAGATGGCCGCCTACTCCGATATTCTGCACGACATCAAC
>CALCOR010000029.1 GCA_937897085.1 uncultured euryarchaeote
GCCGGGAATCGCGTGTTCGGGGTGGCCGAAGTCGACCATCGTCTGCGAGAAGAACTCCTGCTTGCCGCTTGGCGTCGGGAAGCCGAGCCGCCGTTTGCCGTTGATTTCGACGCCTCCGTTGGTGACCTCGGTCTCGTGCTTGTCGTAGACCGCCGACTCGACGAGGAAGGCGCCATGCTTGCGCATGTAGTCCAGCGGCAAGAGTCCTTCGGCGGCCGCCGCCTCGGGCAGCCCTTTCACATGCTCGAACAGGTACCGGTAGTACTCGTCGACGGTGATGCATTCGCCGGTCCGCCAGGGTGATTCGAAGTGCTTGCGGATGCCGAGCGAGCCATCGTGGTCAATGCGCCAGGAGAGCTCAATCCAGAATTCATCCTCCTCCCACACCTCGCCGGGGTTGGCCTCGTGGGTGAAGCGCACCGGCCTACCTTGGCGACGGGCAAACTCGCGCAGCACCGGCTGGCGGAAGGCAATCCACATGCCGGCATGCGTTTCGTAAGAGTTGATGTCGTGCCGCTCGGAGGCGTGACCCATGGGCAGAACGTAGTCAGCGAAGAAGGCAGTTTCGTTCCAGGTCGGCGTCAGGGCGATGTGGCATCCGATCGCCTCCTCGTTCTCCAGCATCCCGATCCACGAGAAGCCGTCAGGGTAGGTCCACACCGGATTGAAGACACGTGTGAAGTAGACGTCTAGAGTGCCGCGGCCGTCTTTGATGAGGTGCGGCAGGATGTGACTCATCTCGTAGTGGGAGAGCGTGTACTCGGGCGGGAAGTGCAGATCGTTCCAGCCGTCCGGGTCAGGGGGGTCGTCGAACAACTCGGGCTTGAACTTGGACCACGAGTTCGGCGAGGTCCCGCCCTCGGTGCCCACGCTTCCTGTCAGCACGTTCAGCAGGTGCAGCGTACGGGCGACCTGCCAGCCGCCTAGGTTTCCTATCGCGGCGGCGCGCCAGACGTGGGTGCACAGGCGACTGCCTGCGTTGGCGACTGCCTCGCCCGCCTCAATCACCTGCTCGATGGGAATCCGGCACTCCTCGGCGGCGAACTCCGGCGTGTACTCGGAGTACTCATCGAGGAGCAGCTCGATGAAGCGCTCGAAGGTGCGTGGCTCGTCAGGGTGCGCTGCATCGAGCCACATCTCCCAGTTTACCCAGTCCTCCATGAACTCGCGGTCGTAGAGGCCGCGCTCGAGTATCATCTTCGCCCAAGCGAGGAAGAGCGCGGACTCGGAGCCCGGCCATGTGGGGAGCCAGTGGTCGGCCATGGCCGCTGTGTTGGACAGACGAGGGTCGATGACGATGAGCTTGGCGCCGTCCATCATCCCTTCGAGGATCCGCTGTGCGTGCGGATTGAAGTAGTGTCCAGTCTCGAGGTGCGAGGAGGTCAGCAGGATGACCTTAGCGTTGGCGTGGTCGGGCGAGGGGCGGTCGTGCTTGTGCCACAGTCCGTACCCGGTACGTGCCCCCGCTGAGCAGATGTTGGTGTGGCTGTTGTGCCCGTCGACGCCCC
>CALCOR010000030.1 GCA_937897085.1 uncultured euryarchaeote
GACTGGTTGGGCCAGGAAGTGACCGGTGATCCCTCGTGGTCGAACGCCTGTCTGGCGCTGGAGCCCCGTCCTCAAGACTCGTAAGAACATACAGCCGAGATTACCCGCCCTACCTCTGAGTCAGACAAGTGCGGATGTACCGGGATAGAGACGATGTCGGCGCAGATGGCCTCAGTTACCGGCAGTGAGCCAGCGTGGTTCTGCGGATGCGTGGAGTAGACCGGCTGCAGATGACATGGAATCGGATAGTGGATACCGGTGGCAATTCCGTGGCTGTCGAGGTGCTCCATGAAGCGCTCGCGGTCGGATACTCGCAGCACGTACTGGTGCCAGGCGTGACCGGCTCCAGGGCGAGTGGCCGGTGCTGTGATGCCATCCAAGTCGGTGAACGCTGCGTCGTAGAGGGCTGCAACCCGCTGGCGGCTCGATACCCAGTCAGGCAGGTGTCTCAACTGGATGCGACCGAGCGCACACTGAATCTCCGAAAGACGGAAGTTGCTGCCGAGGAAATCGTGGCGATACTTGTCCTGCCTACCGTGGTCTACGGCTGGGCCCACTCGTTCCGCAAGGTCAGCCCGATTGGCAAGGATGGCTCCTCCATCGCCTCCAACAGCCATGTTCTTCGACGGGAAGAAGGAGAACGTCGCCAAATCCCCAATGCTACCGATCTTCCGTCCATCCAAGGTGGCTCCGTGCGCCTGCGCGCTATCCTCGATGATTGGAATTCCGTGCTGCTCGCTGATTTTGAACACGCGTGCTGAAGCCGGCTGACCATACAGGTGGACCACGATAATCGCCTTCGTGTTCTCGGTGATGGCCGCCTCCAATCCGTCCGGGTCGAGTGTGTGGTACGCCTCCTCGACATCGACGAAAACGGGGGTCGCTCCGACCTGGTCGATGCATGTGGCGCTGGCGATGAAGGTGTGCGATGGGACGATGACCTCGTCCCCGGGACCGACATCGAGCAGACGCAGGGCTGCGATCAGCGCTACAGAGCCGTTGGAACAGGGCGTGCCGGCCATGGCACCACAGAACTCGGCCCACTCGGCGCCGAACGCCTTGCTGTGCGCTCCTTTGATCCATTGACCCGAGTCAAGCACTTCGAGTACGGCGGCGCGCATCTCGTCGTCGACATGCATCTTCGCTAACTGCACCCGCTCGTCACTCATCCTTGACCCTCGGTGAGGGGCCGTCTGAACTCGCCTACTTGAGTGCGCTGGAAAGTGTCGGGAGGCGGCGAACGAGTGGTTCGCTGCGTTGATAAGAACGGGACCAATCCGTCCTCATACCCATGAGCAGGGGTTGCCAAGCTTGGTCAACGGCGCTGGGATGAGGTCCCAGTCCTCAGCGGTTCGCAGGTTCAAATCCTGCCCTCTGCATCATCGATTGGGAATGTGTTCAGGTAGTGCAGGTCGGTTCGCATTCCGTATTCCGGGGAACGGGGAGTTGCTTCCGGATTCCGAACTGTTAAGGTGCCACCCATGAGCGGCATGACCGATGGGGGACTGGAGCAGGCGGTGCCGGTCCAAGGCGCTGGTGCGTGAAATATCACCCCGCTTCACTGACGCACTCGCTCACTACTTCGGAAACGGCCCAACGGACCTTGCGGCATCTGAATTAGCACACCAACAGTATGTGGCTGCGCTGATCGACCATGGGGTCGAGGTGAAGTCCCTCTCTGGGACCCCTGACCATCCCGACTGTTGCTTCATCGAGGATACGGCTGTGGTCATCGATGGAACGGTGGTCATCTGCAACATGGGCCACCCCAGCAGAGCAGGTGAGGTGGAAGTCGTACGCGACGCCCTGAACGGACATCTGGAGGTTGTCAGAATGCCGAAAGGTGCCAAACTCGATGGCGGGGACGTGCTGTTCTTCGACGATGTGTTCCTTGTCGGCCGCTCAATCCGTTCTAACGCCGCGGGGGTGGATTTCCTCACCTCTGCGATTCGTGACTGTGGCTTTGATGCGACTGTCATCGACGTTCCTGAAAGCACCCTGCACTTGTCCACCGTCTGTTCTTCACCAGCCCCTGGTCTGCTCGTCACTGCCGAAGGACATCTGACGCCTGAACAACTCGCACCTCTCAAAGCGGAGGGACATGAGGTGATCTGGACTCCTAACGAGGAATCGTATGGTGCGAACACCATTGGATTCGAAGGCGACCGGGTCATCGTATCATCTGACTATCCAGCCACTGCAGCAGCGTTGGAGGAGCGAGGTTTCACACTCACAGAGGTGGATATGGAGCACATCCGCGCTGGAGATGGCTCTCTCACCTGCCTCCGGCTCTTCTACGCTTGAAATATGGTTCCTGCAGCCGGTGTGTTGAACTGACTGTTGATTCTCCCACTGCACATGCGCGGGCGGGCTCTGCTGCTGACGTTGCTGTTCTGCGCCTCGATGCTGAGCGGTTGCTTCGGCAACGAAGAGGGCGGTTCACCGACAGCTTCGAATCTCGATATTGGGGCATCAACTCTAGTTGGTGGGGTGTTCCAATACGTGGAACTGAGGGCTGATGTCGACTTGGCGGTCTACGCCCCGTACCTCCTCCAATCGCCTGAATCAGGATTCATCCAGAATTCCACGGTCGTGGACATCGATGCGGGAGATTCCGTCGAGTTGCTGCTGCTCGCTCCGCCGCGAATCGATTCGATGTTCTTCTTCATCGGCGAGCAGGGGCGCAAGCATTGGCCGGTGCGCGCCGCCAACGAGTCGTGGGCGACGTGGGTAGGCCGAGGCGCAGCGCTCAGTCCGGATGGTGGTGGAATAGAGCGGATGGCGATGGAGAACACGACGATCGATGCGGTGAACACCAGCGCAGATGATGGAGGGAGAGTCGCCTGGACGTCACTCAAGGTGGTTCGGCCAGTGGCAGCGGCTTTCGGTGAGGATGAAGGAGGGCGATACGCCACCGGCCTCATCCACGGCCGAACGGTCTACGACCGACTGCATGACATCACCGACCCGGCATACGATCTGACCGACATCGATCGGCGCGCAGGCTACTGGGACCGTTGGGCCGGCCAAGGCAACGCCGCCTACGAGGATGCTGCGCAGTACCTCATCCGCGAACTAGAGTCGTTCGGGCTGGAGGTGATGACGCATCGCTTCGAGTTCACTGACATATTCAACAAGCAGAATCCGGAGGCGTACAACATCTGCGGCTACCGCTGGGGAGAGGTCGCGCCCGACGAGTGGTTGGTGTTCGGCGCCCACTTCGATGTCGCTCCTCCCGCCAACTCCGCACTGCCGTTCGTCGACCCACACATCACCGGCACCCGCACCTACGGCACCCGTGTCGGGGCCTACGACAACACTGCGGGAACGAGCATGGTACTCGAGACGGCGAAGGCGATGTCCGAGTTCAAGTCACGACGCACGATGGTGTTCTGCCTGTGGTCAGGTGAGGAAGGAGGAAAGCGTGGGTCGGATTACTGGACTGAATATTGGGTCGCCGAGGACAATCCGCAGGTCACCGTGACCAACTACGTCAACCTCGACATGGCTGGGGTGAACTGGCCCGGAGGAGGGGGGGCGCCACACGGTGACCCTGCCCCGCAGCCGTCAGAGAGCGGCTATCCGAAGGACGAGGAGGTGTGGCCAATGCGCGTCTACATCGGTCCGACCGCCTCGCATGAGAACAACAGCCAGCCGGGGATGGTGCATCTATCGGAATGGATTGGGGCGGACGCGCTCGGTCTGGAGGAACAGCTCGGGAGTCTGGTGGGCGCCGGATTAGATGAGAGCACCTGGAAGTACGATGCGTGGGTCGAAGGTGGACGCAAGGAGATGATCGTCTATGAAGATACGACAGCAAGATCTGACCACGCTGCCTTCCAAGATAACCTCGGAACCGTCACTCTGGGATTCGGTGGCTTGGTGGACGGTTACTGGTGCTACCACCAGACGTGTGACACACTCGCTGAGATGGAGGCGTGGATGGATACCAGCAACAAGGACTACGGAGAGGACAACACCGGTGTGACGAACCTCGTCAACTCACTGGACCTGATCACCTGGTGGGCGGTTTACTCATTCTTCCATCTAGACGAGCAGCCGATTCTGAACCAACTCGAGTGAGTGCGCTGCATCATGCGATCAAACCGGCGATGGTTTCGACCCACCCCATCTGCATGCCTGTGAATAAAGCGTAGACTGCAAAGGCGAAGATGGAGATGGTCACCCAGAAAACCGGCTCGGACCATGTCTTGATCTTACGACCGTCCAGCGGTCCGAACGGAAGCATGTTGAACGCCCCGAGAATAGAATTCGCCGCCAACCAGTAGAAGACCACCTCCCCGAGCAACCAGTTGTTGCCAAACACTCCGAACAACACTCCACCCGCTCCGATGCCGAACAACAACAGAGCGAGGTTTACCAGCGGGCCGGCGATGGCGATGTGCCCATTCTGCTTACGGCTGACGTTGCCTGCCACCATCACAGCACCAGGGGCCATGAACACGATTCCGAGCAGCAGCGCTAGAATCACCCCGAAGCGCAGACCAGACGGGTCGGCGCGGAACTCCGCCCAACACCCGTAGTACTTGGCGGCGAACTTGTGACCCAGCTCGTGAATGATGAACGCCGGGGCGAAGGCCACGAGCATAATCGGAGCGAGCAGTACGATGCCCAGCAGCGCTGGGCCTATGCCTAGCGACATGATTCCGAACACACCACCGACCCGCATCAACGCCAGAGCCAGAGTGAACGCTCCCGTGGCTAATGCGAGATCCTTCAACTCCCGTGGCGAGAAATGGAAGAAGCTGCCATGGTGATGCTCGACGCGGTAGGCGTCACCGAAGTCCATGAAACCGCGCAGGAACGGTTGGAACTGCTGGTTCGGGTCTGTATGCACGACCACGCGCACGTGAGTGGGTGCGTGACTTGGTGGGGCCTGTCTCGTGGGCTGCGCTCGCTCGAACGGGTCATCCTCCAGACGTGAGGCTCGCGGGTCCCGCACCATGTTTCTCCTCTGCCCGCTGACTGGCACCCTCCTTAGATGCTCGCAGGGCGGGAGCATTGATGAGTGACGGGCGCAGGCTCGCTCGCTGATGTCCGGTGTGCGCAGGGCGATGCAGGAGATGGGGTTGGCGATCTGCTGCCTCGTGTGTGATGCGCCCGACGATGCCAGTTCGCCTCGCTGCCGCTCTTGCATCGGGAAGCACAGAGACTCGCGCGACCGCCTCCAACAACTTCCTTCCGAGCGTTTGGCGTCGCAGTGGGCACGCGAACTGTTCCAGATGAACGCACGGCCTAATGGCTACGAACATGATCCCAAACACGGTGTCTGGATGCGGACCTATGCGCGGCTGCTCGTCGGACCTCCTGAACTGCAGCGGAAAATCACCCAAGCCGATGTCGAGGCTGCATTCGCCGCTTCCCGCGCTGAGCGTGATGTGAATCCCCTGCGGGACATCGCCAACCAGAGCCCGTGGAAGGATTCGCCCCCTAGTGATGAAGAAGTGCGGCGATTCGGGGAACAACTCCCTGATGATGTCGAATACCCAGGGGGGAGACCAACTGTTCCCAGTAGAGTGATTCCTGAGGTGGACCGCTCATCTCGCTCGGGCGAGGACCATGAGTTGGAAGACCGTGTTCTCGGTGAGGCAGCCGCACAAACGGCACCGAGTGACCTGCGTGATCTGACCCCTGAATTGACCGCTGGCGAGCGCAGGCTGACCCGGCGGCGATGGAAGGATCTGGTCGACGAGATCGATTCATTGATTGAAGAGTGACAAGCCAATTGGAAAGAGTAATCCTTCAATTGTATTTTCAGAGGTTGTTTCTAGCGTATTTCACACCATTGTGGAAGATGGCCATCCCCTCACCCTCCCAATCAGATTGTTCGCCCTCCCGAGTCCAGGTCGCACCAAGCCACTTGGTGAAGTTCGCCTCAGGATGAGGCATCAATCCGAACACCAGCCCTGATGGGTCGCACACACCAGCGATGTTGCGCATGCTGGCATTGGGACAGAGTGGGTAAGCCACCGGTTCATCTGCAGCACTGGGATATCCAGTCGAGGGGTCCACGTAGCGACAGACGACCTGTTCCTGCTCGAAGTAGCGCTGCAGCAACTCCGCGTCGGGAACGACGAACTTCCCCTCTCCATGGCGCACCGGTACGCGCATCCTCTCCAAGCCATCAGTCCACACGCACGGACTGGCGTCGTTGAACTCGAGTGTGACCCAGCGATCCTCGTAATGCCCGGAATCGTTCAGCGTCAGGGACGCAGTCTGTGACAGGCTCACCTCTTCGTCACCTGGCAGCAGTCCCATCTTGACCAGTACCTGGAAACCGTTGCAGATACCGATAACCGGTTTTCCCGAGGTGACGAAGTCATACACCTGTTCGCGGATGGCAAAGCGTAGACGGTTGCCGAGAAGGCGGCCGCTGCCGAGGTGATCACCGAACGAGAAGCCGCCGGGAACGGCAAGAATGTGGAACTCCTCTAGAGAATCTGCACCTGTCACCAGTTGGTTGACGTGCACCCGTTGTGCCTCGGCGCCTGCCATCTCGAACACGGCCATCGTCTCGACATCGCAATTGATGCCGAAGCCGGTGAGCACTGCTGCTTTCGGGGTGTCAACCATCATGGAGCACCCCCATCAAGTGTGGCCTTCCATCCTTCGCGTAAGATGGCGAGATTGGCCCTGAGTAGGTTCTCTTCGCCGCTGTCGATAACAATCTGGTCGCCTTCACCGACCATACCGAGATAGTGACATGCGTGGCCGTCCATGGCCGCCTCGAAGGCTTCGCTGTCCTTCGAATCAATACTTACGAGGATGCGTCCGAGACTCTCTCCGAACAACGCGCCCCAATCATCCAGCTCCTCGTCATCCGCGAACAGGCGTTCGATGTCGACGGTGCATCCGGAATCCGCGCCGAAGCATGACTCTGCAAGCGCGGTAGCGAAACCTCCGTCACTGCAGTCGTGGGCGCTGGCGATCAATCCAGCGGACATCGCGGCTGTAAGTGCCCGATAGAGCCCTATGTTACGCTCAGCATCGATATTCGGTACCTGTCCCCCTATGCCACCACCATGAGATTCGCTGAGCATGCAGGAAAGTTCGCTCGCGCCCAGTTCCTGGTGCGTCTCACCGAGCAGGTAGATGGCATCGCCGGCCTGCTTGAAGTCACTCGAGACCGCTTTACGCACGTCATGGTGATTGCCAATCAGGCTGTAGAGCAGAGTGGGTGGTACGCTGATCTTCTCACCATCGAAGGTGACGTCGTTCTTCATCGAGTCCTTGCCGGAGATGCACGGCAGGCGGTAGGCACGACACACATCATCCAGGGCACGATTGGCGCGCACCAGCTGCGCCAGTTTGTACTTCCCATCAGGGGTTTTCTCGCTGACGATGGCGTCGGGCCAGCAGAAGTTGTCCAAGCCAGCCATCTTGTCGAGGTCGACGCCGACGCACACCGCGTTGCGCACCGCCTCATCGACGCTCGCCGCCACCATCGCATAGGTGTCAATATCCGAATAGCGCGGTGTGATGCCGCACGATATGACAGCCCCCCTCGTGTCACCATGCAGTGGAGCGATGACCGCAGCATCGCCGGGCGCGTCGTGGTTGACACCACAGAACGGCTTGATGACCGTCTGTCCGATGACCTCGTGATCGTACGAGCGCACCCACCACTCCTTGCTCGCCACATTGGGGCGGGCCATCAGGCCCGCCAGCACAGCACCCATTCCCTCAGCATCAACGTCAGGGAAGTTAGGGGACTCATGCTCGGGCGGAACCCACTCACTCACCAGTTCCAGTTGCGGCAACCCGTCATGCAGGAACTCGATGGGGAGCGACGCCACTGTCAGATCTCCGTATGTGACATGGAAATCTCCACTGTTGGTGAACTCACCCACCGCCGTCGCCTCCACCTCATGCAACTCTGCAAGCGCTTCGAAATCGGCGCAGTCCTCCGGTTTCACGCCGATGGTCATCCGCTCCTGTGATTCAGATACGAGGATCTCCCAGGGGGAGAGACCCGCCTGTTTCAACGGCACGACAGACAGGTCGATAGTCGCCCCGCCGGTCAGTTCAGCCATCTCTCCGACGCTGCTTGAAAGTCCCCCGGCGCCGTTGTCCGTGGTCACCTGCACGATGCCCGCATCGCGCGCTTCGATGAGCATGTCGACCATCTTCTTCTGTGTGATTGGGTCGCCGATTTGCACCGCGGAGGACGGGCTGTCCTCGGTCAGTTCGATGCTGCTGAAGGTCGCCCCATGAATCCCATCGCTGCCAACCTTGCCGCCAGTCATGTAGATCACATCACCAGGGCTGGGCGTCTTCACGTGGCTCTCTCGCCCGTCGGCCAGACGGCGTGGCATGATGCCGACGGTGCCGCAGTAGACCAGTGGCTTGCCGAGATAACGCTCGTCGAACACCATCGCGCCGTTGACCGTCGGTATGCCCGATTCGTTGCCACCCGCTCGCACGCCCGCGTGAACCCCACGCATCACCCGGGATGGATGGAACAGCCCCTTGGGAATGTGACCACTCCAATCCGGCGGACCGAAGCAGAAGACGTCGGTGTTAGCAATCGGGCGAGCACCTAGGCCAGTGCCGAGTATGTCACGGTTGACGCCGACGATGCCGGTCATGGCGCCGCCGTAGGGGTCGAGAGCGCTCGGTGAGTTGTGTGTCTCCGCCTTCATGCACAGGCTCCAGTCGTCATTCCAGGCGATGACTCCGGAGTTGTCGTGGAACACGCTGAGCAGCCAGTCGACCTCATCAGCGATGTCGAGGGTGGGCTGCACGATGTGTGTCTTGAACAGAGAATCAATCGACGAATCCTCGCCGGTTTCCGTATCTTTGTGGTGAATCAGTGCTGCGAACGTCTTGTGCTTGCAGTGCTCCGACCAGGTCTGCGCCAGACACTCCAGTTCCACGTCCGTGGGGGCCTCGGGCGGCAAGCCTTGTTCCTCTCTCAGGGCTCGCACCCCAAGGTCGCGATAGTGTGCTTGGATGGCCTGCATCTCAGCGAGGTTGAGAGCCAGCAGACCGGTCTCGCTGATACGTTCCAACTCGGTGTCGGATACCTCGAGGTCGACGATCGCCGGTTCCTCAAACTGGATCGGGGGGCGGTCCGGGAACGGCAGCTGCGGCCAGATGGCGGAGCGGCAATGAATCCTGGTGGCGATTTCCGCCCGCTCAATCATCGGGTTGTGCAACTGGTCGGCCAGCCACTTCTCCTCCACATCCTCTGGAACTCCCCAGAACAGGTAGGTCATCGTGGTGGCTACATCCCCGGCTGCGCCAGCATCCGGGTAGAGTGTTGTCAGTCCACCGAGGGCGGCCTGGGCAGGGTTGTCGGTGACGCCGGGCTTGAAGCCGATTTGAATCGCTATCTCGGGTGGTGGGGTGAACATGACGTCATCGTCGAGGAGGTTCTGGTTGGCAACACCGTGTTCGATTACTGGGTCCGTAAACAAGTCGCGCAGAGAATCGAGCAACTGGGCGCCAGTCAGCGGAGCGCGCACCATGTATCCAGTGATGCTGCGCACGCTCTCAATCTCGATGTCATGGTCGTACGCGAGTTGGCGGCGCACGCCCTCACCGCGGGTGTCCTGAAGGCCGGGCAGCACCCGCGGGGTCACCTCGATGCGGTGGACCGGTGCGGCGCCCATCCGAGTCCTCGGAACAAACGCGATGACGGCCGCCCTTCAATGAAGCGGCTGAGGCCGTAGGCACCGGCCGACTGATTTGGTGTTGGTGTGATTGTGGGTGATGTGCCGTCAGAAGCCCATGCCGCCCATTCCACCCATGCCGCCCATTCCACCCATGTCAGGCATGCCGCCATCCGAATCCTTGTGTTCGGGGTCATCAGCGATGAGCGTCTCTGTGGTGAGCACCAGCCCAGCAATCGACCCAGCCGCCTGCAGGGCGTTGCGAGTCACCTTCACCGGGTCGATGATGCCCGCCTCGAGCATGTCGACGTAGTCGTTGGTGCGGGCGTTGAACCCGAAGTTGGGGTCGTCGCTGGCGAGCACCGTGGTGACCACTTCGGCACCATCGACTCCGGCGTTCTCGGCGATCTGTGTCAACGGCGCTGACAGCGCGTCGTGAACCAGTCGGATGCCCACGGCGCGGTCACCATCGGCGTTCGATTCGAGTTCTGTGAGTATCGAACGGGCGCGCAGTAGGGGTACTCCACCACCAGCGATGACACCTTCGGCCATCGCTGCCCTGGTGGCACTCAGTGCATCATCCACTCGTGCCTTCGTCTCCTTCATCTCGGTCTCAGTGGCTGCTCCGACCTTGAGCACAGCCACCCCACCGGTGAGTTTTCCGATGCGCTTGTCGAGCTTCTCTCGGTCCCAGTTGCTGCTGGCGAGCTTCGCCTGACCGCGCAGGATGTCCGCCCGCTCCTCGACCGCCTTCTTGTCACCACCGCCACCGACGATGGTGGTCTTCCCCTTGGCTACGATGATGCGGTCACAACTTCCCAGGCTCGTTGGGCCCTGAGTCTTCAGGTCAGCGCCCTGATCCTTGCACAGAACAGGGGCGCCTGTGAGCACGGAGATGTCCTCGAGCTGCTCGCCAAGTTCGTCTCCGAATCCTGGCGCCTTCACAGCCACCGCCTTCACCACCCTACTCACCACGTTGAGCACCAATGTCGCGAGGGCCTCACCCTCGATGTCCTTGGCAATGATGAGCAACGGCCGCTTCTGCTGCACGCTCGCCTCGAGCGAGGGAAGCAGGTCCTGAGCGCTGTTGATGGTCATGTCTGTGAGCAGCACGAGTGGTGATTCGTGGATTGCCTCGCGCTTCTCGCGGTCGGTGATCATGTACGGGCTGATGTAGCCCTTGTTGAACTCCATCCCCTCGACGACATCGAGTGAGGTCTCAATTGACTTCGCTTCCTCGACGGTGATCACGCCCTCGCGGCCGACCGCCTCGACGGCGTCGGCGATTAGTGTCCCGATCATCTCATCGTTGTTGGCGGCGATGGTCGCCACCTGCTTGATGGTCTCAGATGTCTCAACTGGAACTGCCTGTTCCTTGAGCGCACTCACGACCGCCTCGATGGCAGCGTCGAATCCAGCCTTCAACTCCACAGGGTTGGCCCCTTCATCGCGCATCTCCAGCCCATTGTGGCACAGGCTCTGTGCCAGGATGCTCGCGGTAGAGGTCCCATCACCAGCGTTGTCCTGAGTCTTGCTGGCGACCTCCTGAATGAGTTTGGCGCCCATGTTGTTGAACGGGTCTGCGAGCTCGATGTCCTTTGCGATGGTCACACCATCGTTGATGATCGAGGGGCTACCCCATGACTTCTCTAGCACGACCGTACGCGCCGCGGGGCCAAGTGTGGGGCTGATTGCATTGGCGACAGCATCGATTCCTTCCAGCAGTTTCTGGCGCGCTTCAGCGCCGTAGATTATCTTCTTCGCACCCATATTCTCACCTTACCCGACGACCTTCGCCTGCAGGTCCTCCTCTTTGATGAGTAGAAATTCCACACCCATCCATTCGAGTTCCATGCCACCGTACTTACGGTAGATGACCCGATTTCCTTCGGCGACATTCTCGACTTCCGGTCCGACCGCGACGACGGTTCCGACCGTCATCTTCTCGCGTGCCTCTTCAGGTAGCAACAGGCCGCTCGTGGTCTGCTCTGCGGCTTGCTCAATCTCAACCAATACCATGCTCGCCAACGGCTCAATTCCAATACTCACGTTCACTCTCTCCTGAAGTCCACTGTGAACAAACCGCAGCGGACAGGGGGTCGGAGAAAAATAGCCTACTTAAAGCCGACGAGATGGGCTCTCAGAGCAATCGCTTGAGATATATCCCCGTGTAGGAGGTAGGATGCTCAGAGACCAACTCCGGTGGCCCTTCTGCGACGACCAGCCCACCACCCTCGCCGCCTTCAGGACCAAGATCGATGACCCAGTCCGCCGACTTGATGACGTCGAGGTGGTGCTCGATGATGATGACCGTGTGACCGTTGCTGCGAATGCGTAGCAGCACTTCGATTAACTGCTTGATGTCGGCGAGTGCAAGACCTGTGGTGGGCTCGTCGAGGATGTAGATGGTGTGTCGGTTGGCTGGCCGGTGCAACTGCGTGGCGAGCTTGACCCGCTGCGCCTCGCCACCAGACAGTGTCGTGGCTGGCTGGCCGAGATGGATGTAACCCAGCCCGACGTCAACCATCGTCTGCAGGATGCGATGCAGCGAGCGGTGGGTGGAGAAGAACTCGGCAGCCTCGGCGACGGTCATCTCAAGCACGTCGGCGATGGTGCGGCCGCGCCAGGTCACCTCAAGCGTCTCCCTCGTGTAGCGGGAGCCGTTGCAGACATCGCAGGTCACCCAGACATCGGGGAGGAAGTTCATCTCCATCTTGGTAGAGCCGGCTCCCTTGCATGCTTCACACCGCCCGCCACGGACGTTGAACGAGAAGCGGCCTGGCTCGTAGCCCCGTTCACGCGACAGACTGGTCTCGGAGAACAATTGACGGATGCCGGTGAACGCCTTCGTGTAGGTGGCAGCATTCGACCTCGGGGTGCGGCCGATGGGTGACTGATCGATGACGATGACCTTGTCGATCTCCTCGTGTCCTTCGATTCCAGTATGGCTGCCGGGACTGGCGTCGGTCGAATGCAGATCACGTAAGAGAGCAGGGGCTAGAGTGTCAGTGACGAGGGTGGACTTGCCGGAGCCCGAGACGCCGGTGACGGCGA
>CALCOR010000031.1 GCA_937897085.1 uncultured euryarchaeote
CAAGCCGAACAACGCAATTCCGGTGACCATCGGCGTGCTGCTCATATTGGGTGCTCTGGCACTCGGATTCTCCGCATACACCAATCTCTCCACGGAAGGGATGTCAGCCGATGAAGCGCAGGTGATGGCCGACGCGCTCAATGCGCAAGGAGCCGAACTCACTGGTGAACAGGTGCAGGAGTACTTCGACGAGTTGGCGGATGCCGGATACTTCACCACCCTCGGGGCAATCGAACTCGTCGCTTGCCTCGTGCTGCTGGCTGGGGGGGTATTGCTGCTGATGAAGCGGAAACTGGGCGTCTGGCTAGGAATCGGTGGTGGCTCACTGGTGCTGCTCGACGCGATCGTGGGCTTCGCGATCCTCAGCGGGGTGGAGCCTCCGAGCGAATTGCTTTCCATCAGCATGAAGCTAACCTCCGCTGTGGGCATCGGATGTGGACTGCTCTGCCTGGCACTGCCGTTCGTCCCGCTGCTGTTCGCAACCGGCCGCGCCGCGCTCGACTGAGGTTCATTCGTCGGCGGAACCAGTGATTTCGTTCTCGGCGCGCGGCCACTTCTTCGCGAGCGCCTTGGCAAGGCTCTCGTCAAGCCGTGCGTTCCACCAATCGGCAGCTCTCCAGGTAGCGTAGCGACCACGGATGCCGCGCATGTCCGCTCCCTCTAACTTCGCTCCCTGCATGTTCGACATGCTGAGTTTTGCTCGTAGTAGACGGGCCCCGCGCAGGTCGGCGCCGTCGAGTGCCGCCTTGTTCAGGTTCACATCGAGCAGAGAGGCATCCCTGAGGTCCGCACCGGAGAGATTCGCTCCTGTCAGGTCAGATCCGTCAAGTATCGCCCGTCGGAGATCGGCGCCGCGGAGATTCGCACCCCTGAGGTCCTCGCCGCGATGTGAACTGAACGACCAGTCAACTATCTCTTCATCGGCCTCGTCGGCCATCCTGCCGTTCACTCCCGTGAGCGTTTATCGAGGTGGGCACGGCCTTCTGTGGTCAGAACCGCGTATCGATTCTTGTTGTTGCCATCCCCTACCGGGAAGGAGAGCAGGCCGCGTTCGCGCAGGCGGTTGAGATAGAGGCTGAGATTTCCCGGTGACTCGATTCCCGCATCGGTGAACAGACCATGGATGACTCGGGGGGGAGAGTCTTCCTTACCCTCCACCTCGCGCAGGTACTGTATCGCCGCCAGCACCTGATCGGGTTTGCGCGTCAGGTTGTTGTAATCGCACAGTGCCTTGAACGAACTGCCTCGTTCCGGGAGTCCTGATTCGCGTGCGGCTTCGCGTGCGGCTTCGATGGCTGCTTCGCGTGCTCCGCGGATGCTTGCCAGAGCAGTCGACCAGATTTCCTGCTCCATCTGATTCAGCATTCGAGAGTCGACTTCCTTCGCCGTCCCTGTCAGGTCGACGTCGACATCGCCGACACGGATATGGATTCGACTTTCGACCGCACCGCTGCTCCCATCCACTGTCACCACAAGCCCTCTTGGCGGCCCAAGCCGAGCGATATATTAACGATTACTACAGTATCATTTCATTTTAATCGATGAATGACGTCAAACTGTGGCTGTTCCACTCGAAGAATTATTCCACATACCGGGATAATATCACTCTCTCCGCTACTTACGGCCTATTCCACTTCCGGATTGCGTCATTGGTGTCTGGCGCAAGTGACTTGATGGAGTCCACCCGTCGCTCCGCTCCGGGTGGCACATGTGACGCACGTACGCGACCGCCGGCGCGGGACTTTTCTGCTGCTCGCAGTTCTGCTGCTCGCACCAATATCACCCCTTTTCGGAGGTGCGCTGGCGTCGAGTCACGCTGGTTCAATCTACACATTCGCGGATGGCAGTAACTCGGTGGACGTGGACATCAATACGACGGCTGCCAACGCCGACGCGCAACTCACACTGAGGCGCAACAGCACAATCACCGGCGCCAGCATGGACATCAACTACGACGTAGCTCGACCGAGCCCGGGCGTGGTTCGCCTGGACATCGACCAGGATGGGTTGTACGAATGGGAGTACGATTACCTTGGATTCGGTGATCTGGGTGATCAGAGGACCTTCTCAGATGGTTCCACGTCGAACACGACCGCGGTGAACAGCAGTGGGGGGCCGCTGATTGATTTCCTGCTACCGAGCACCACTCAATTGCAGAACGTCGGTATGATTGTCGAGTTCACTCCGGAGTTCGGCGGCGGCTGGATTCAGACCGGCATCATCGATCATCTCGAAACTGCGGATGTCGACAACGATGGTCTACCAGAACCGATATTCCTGCAACGGGACCACCTCTGGCCGAGTGGCAACTCAAGCCCAGCGATCGGCTACGTCGACTGGTCGTCGACCACCGGATTCAGCAACATCCACTGGGAGGCGACCTGCGCCAATGCGACGAAACTCGTCAGCGGGGACCTGAACAACGACGGTTATGCGGAGATGCTGGCCCTCGACCTGATTTCCTCGTACCTCTGCATCGGCTTGTCCAACGGGAACGGCACATGGAGCAACTCGAGCAACGTCAGTATGGGGTCTGATCTGACGGCGGCAGTGGTGGCCGACCTGTCACAGGACGGCTACGGTGATGTGGTGACCGTGCACAACAACGGGGACCTGAACGTCAGTCTGTGGGACCAGGCCAACGGCTCGCTCGATGGGGCGATCACATTCTACATCGAGCAGAACGGAACAGTGGGCGGCATGGGTGCCCCTCTGTCTTCTTTGGTGGTGGATAACTTCTGGGGTCAGGGAACCAATCTGTCCGTGGCCGTGGTCGACGGCATGGATGGACACACGAGCATGTACAACTTCACCAACAACTTCTGGATTCCACTGGCGACGGACTTCAGTTTCGACTGCATACAGCGCGGGTTACAGGCTGTTGACTATGACGGCGACGGCTTTGTCGATCTGGTCGGGGGTTACGATGGCGGCGCATGCACGGCACGCTTCAACGGCAGTGGCTGGACCACCCAGCTTATGCCCGGTCTGGAATCTGTCAACCACACCTTCGCCGATTGGAACGGGAATGGAACCATCGACATGCTGGTAGCGTCCACTGGGAACCCGGATGGAAACGACTCCACCATGGATGGCAACCTGTCCGTGTTTGCGTTCACCCCCAACGGCACCATCCCCACCCAACCTTATCGTAACCTGAATCCGCACACCACGCCGCGCGAGGTGCAGGTGGCTGATCTCGACGGTGACGGTCACCTCGAACAACTGATCAGCGCGGGGGAGAGCCAGCGCGGTCTGTTCATGGCAGGCTGGCATGAGGTCGGCTTCGATGTGGAGGGTGACGGCGACGACGAGGGAGTTCTCGTGGGGTATGCAGGAGATGGACAGAATGGCGTTGACAATCTGGAGTGGTTCAACCAAGGCAACATCACTCAAGGACTCTCACAGAACATCGCTGCTGGGATGATGGCGCCCATGCCCTACCAATACGGCATCGAGATGATCTCTGTGAGGCCGGTTGTCTCGTCACTCGGTTCCGGAGATGTACGCATGTCTGGATTCAATGCCACTTACTCGGCGGGCTTCATAATCGATGACAACCTCGGAACTGGCAACCTGTCGAACTCGCTCAATCTCGTGATGCAGATGGGTAGCGGGACGTTCAACGTCAGCCTTCCTCTGTCCGCCACGCGCAATGGTTCTGTGACGCTCGAGGCTGTGAACATCAATTGGGTCGACGGAGCGCTCAACCAGGTTCTGCCAGATGCCCCCATACTCAGCCTCTACGGTGTCGCTTGGGACAATGTCTCTCTGATGTGGACTGACATCAGCGCCGGCGCCCCCGGCTTCCTGAACTACGAGTTGTTCCGCTGGTTGAACGGCACCAACCGTCCATCCTTCGCTCACATGTCTCCACTGGCCAACGGTACCATGGATGGGAACAATGTGGCTAACAAGACGTTCGATTATCAGGTGCGTGCATTCTACAACTTCGGCATCTACAGTCACTTCTCGAACATCCTCACGGTGAGCGTTCCTGCACAGCCACCCCCCGATCCGCCTGATACCACTCCACCTGATGCCGTGACGGTCTCGATTGCAGACCGTGCAGACGATTCCGGCGGTGTTCTCATCGCATCGTGGACCGCGGCTAACGCCTCGGGGGACTTGGATTATGAGTTGCTGTTCGTCGAGTCCACGGACATCTCCGACGCCTCGTCGCTGACGCCGGTCGCGCAGATTATCGCCGGTGAAGATACGCTGGTGAATGTGAGTAATCTCGGGGACGGCAGCGCGATCGCTGACGGAAGCGACGTGTGGGCGGCGGTCGTCTCAGTCGATGTCAGCGGGAACGCTTGGTGGAACGTGACCGCTACCGGTCCGGCGCAGGCGCACAACAACACGGTGCGCCCGTCCGAGATCAGCATCGCTGTCTCCACCGGTTCTGTCCCGGTTGGAGGGGTACATCCGCTCCAATCCGGCAGTTCCGTGGATGTCGATGTCCAACTGAGCAGTGAGGGAGAGCTGCTCATCGGCCGCGCTGTCTCGGTCGAAATCTCTGCTGGCTCCGTCTCCGGCACAAAAATGGGGGTGACTGACGGCAGCGGCAGGGCGCTCATATCATGGGCAGATTGGGAGGATGCGCTGACCGCCTACGGGCTGATGGCCGGAGATGTGACCATCACTGCCGAGTACGATGGAGGCACCTACGGAGATGACAATCAGGTGCTGGGGTCATCCAGCGCCGGTGCGTCCGCTCACGCGCACGTGGATGCCACGCTGTCTGCCGATTCCACCGATGTGCAGATGACCGGTGATTCCGCAGACGTCACCATCCGGCTGCTCTCCGCCGAATCGGTTTACCAGCCCCTGTTCACTGGGATGGAGTTCCACTGGTCGGCAACGAACGATTCCGAGCAGACGAACATCGGCAGCGGGACGGCGACGTTCAACAGCGACGGGCTGGCCATCGTGACCTTCGATCATGCTACCGGTGGCCAATTGGGCATCTCCATCGACGAGGTCAATCTTTCTGGATGGCTCACCTTGTCGGGCAACCCGCTGACCGTCGAGTTCCGCCCGCCACCCACTGAGCCTGAGCCAGAGCCGGAGCCGGAGACGGACCCGGAGCTGCAGCCCGTCAACATGACCTGTGAGGATCTGGATTGGCGCGTCATCGAGAACGAATCGTCGATGACCATGGAGTGTGAACTCCTCAATCTCAATCCGGTACGAATCAGCGTCGGCATCGATTTCGTACCGCCGACCGGAAGCGTAGACATGTTCGTCATGCCGGGCAACTCAGTGAGCTTGGCTGCGAACGAATCCAAAACCATCAGTTTGGTGGCGAAGGCGTTGGTGAATGCCACATCTGGACCCAGAACGCTGATCATCACCCTGCCGGTCAATGCAGGAGGATGGATTGCCAACAGTTCAGTCGTCGAACTCGATTACCTGGTCATCGCAGCCGCCACCCCGATTCCTCCCGACCAACCGACCCAGCAGACAGGCGGTATCGCCGGCTGGATGTGGGGGGCAATGGCAGGCGTCATCGTGCTGATGGCCGCCTTGTTCCTCCTCACCACCCGTAGGAAAGGCGCCCCTGAGGAAGAGGAGCAGGATGACTTGAACTGGATGTCCACAGTGGAAGGGGAGTTCGAGTCCTCTGCTCCGGACAGAGGTACGGATCTGGGCAAGACCCGCCCGCTCGACGACATCATGCCGACGCGAGCCCGCCCGCGCGACGATGAACTTGAGGAAGTGGAGCGCGGCGAGGACGAGGAGTACATGGACGACGAGAGTTACCACGTGGATGCGGACGGCGTCGAGTGGTGGAAGGACGAGGAAGATGTCTGGTGGTATCGCTATCCCGAAGAGGACGACTGGGCCGAATACCACGACGAGTGACTTCACCGACGGGTATTTCAGAAGCGGAGGGCCGCTCCGAGGTCGGGAAGTGAAGAAATGTCAGGCGACGATGACCCGCATGGCTTCCCGCTCGTGCTCCACGGTGATGCTGACCCCACCTCGACCGGAGGAGTGGCTGTGTGTGGTTTCTCTACCGTGGGCATGGTTGGAGTGATCGCCGCCAGCAACATCGTCACCGCGCTCGACCTGAAGCAGCTGGGCACGGTCATCGACCGTAGATTTCCTCCGATGGCATTGGTTCACGATGAGGTTCCCAAGCACCCCGTGCGTGTCTACCAGGGTGACGGTATGGGTGTGTTTACCTCTGAGATCCAGTTCCCTGCCGAAACCGACGTCAAATTCGCCGAAACCGTGCTCGAATGGTTCACCGAGGGGGGGTTCGACCGGCTGTTCATCATCGACGGCATCGTAACACCGGAACTCGGAGAGAAGGAATCCGGTGACATCCACGGAGTGGCTGCTACTGAAGAGGGGCGCAATCGTCTGCGTTCTGCGGGCATCGAGCCCATGCAGCAGGGAATAGTGTCAGGCATCGCCGGCTGGCTGCTATCCGAAGCCGACAGGAAGGGTCTCGATGTGACCGCCCTGCTCGCAGAGTGCAATCCGATGTATCCTGATGCCAGAGCCGCCGCCGTGGCGACCGAGGCGTTCAGCGAGGTGGCCGACATCGAGGTCCCGCTCGACTCGCTGCTCGAGGATGCGCGCCAGATCGAGGAGAACGTGCGCCAGATGTTCGAGAAGTCGCAGCAGATGCTCCCCGCCCCCGACGACGTCGACTTCGAGGTCCGTGATGGCGACGACCCGATGATTGGCTGAACACAGCATTCATTCAAGGTACGGGAGCCAAGCCGTTGAGCACGTCGACGGCGAGCACGATGTCTCCCTGCTCCCAGTAGTCGACGGCGATGAAGTTCGGAATCTGCC
Source organism: uncultured euryarchaeote (assembly GCA_937897085.1). Lineage (GTDB taxonomy): Archaea > Thermoplasmatota > Poseidoniia > Poseidoniales > Thalassarchaeaceae > JAKUTA01. Next base: position 6,814 of record CALCOR010000031.1, read on the forward strand.
CCCATTCGGCGGTGCAGTTGTTCGCTCGCTCAAGTACGACAGGCACCTGATTGGAGGCGTTCGCCGCGGATTCAGACGATATCGGGTCGGTCACGTAGTGGTCGAGCCAGCGCAGTGCGCTGCTCTCATTCCCCCGCGTCAGTTCACAGTTGAAGTAGGCAGTGTCGTTGTAGGCCCAGTGCGTCTTTGCCATGTGCTCTGCATCGTGGTGATACCATGGGAGGTCGATCTCTGGTGGGTCCTGGCTGAACAGGATGACTCGCTGGTCCATCTCGATGAGTGACGCGAGCGAGGGCCACGGAGTTCCCAGTTCGTGTGCGTGGAAGTAAGAGGTCAGATTGACAGCATCAGATGCATTGCTGACATCCTGTGCTGTGACATAGCTCTCCAGCGAGATAATCAGGATGTCGTAGGAGTTGTTCTCTAGGAAAGAGACGACCTCGAGGAAGGCATCCTCCAAGGGCCAATTCCCACTGAGGAAGCACGGGTGGAGAGGGTAGTCATAGCCACCATGGCAGAGCATTGTCTCGTTGTTGTATTCGTGCACGTCGAGACTGAGCACTCGGATGCCTCCCTCCATCTGCGCGGTGATGTTCGTGCGCTGGCTGGCGCTGATCAGGTTGTGGTTGCGGTCCAGGGATGCGTGCGAGTTGTGCGAGGTGGCCCACACCGTCTCGTTCACACCGAGGCGACAGAGTTGGCGGAATCGATTGCATTCGGGAGCGGACAGGGCATTCTCGGGGTCCCAGCCGTTGGCCTGTTCCCAGCCGGTGCTGAACCCATCCCCGTCGTGGTCGAGCGCAGGGTCGAGCGGTTCAGGCTCAGGTTCAGGGATTTCAGGTTCGGGCTCAGACTCCGAATTCGCGATGGTCGAAGACTGCAGGCATCCTGCGAGCGCACTGCCGACCAGCAGCAGCACCAGAAGTAGACTCCCGCCTGCTCGCATGGCTGCGCGGATGATGTCGGCTTAACTGAGGATGCCGGCCGTCAGTAGAACGGGTTGGTGCCCGCGGCGTGGTCGGTGATGTCGACCACAGCGACGATCTCCGGGATCTTCTCCATGAGCATCGTCTCGACGCCGTGCTTCAGCGTCACATCGACCGCCGAGCAGCCTTGACAGCCACCGCCGAACTCGACAATTGCCTCTCCCTCTACCACGTCGATGAGGGTCACGTTGCCGCCGTGACTGGCGACCGCCGGGTTGACCTCCTCGTCGAGTACATCGGCGACCCTCTGTGCGAGCGGGTCGAGCCACAGCGGGTTGGGGTTCTCGAACTGGAATCCGCCGCCCATCAGGGTCTCGACAAAGTCGAGCGTCGCTCCATCGAGGTAGGCAGCGCTCTTCTCGGCGATTATGATGGTCAGCCCATCGACCTCACTGACAATGTCGCTTTCGGAATGCTCGCTGGGTGGGACCAGCTGCAGGTCGTACTGGAACCCCTTGGGGCCGCGTCCGGTGATGGCCACCTTGACCGCCAGTTCGGTCTCTTCGGCCTGCTCGGCGAACTCGTCGAGCTTGCTACGTGCATTCTCGGTGATCGACAGCATGCGGGCTCCTCTGTCCGACCGTCGCTCAGGCTCTCGTATGAACCTGCGCTCCCGTACGCTGTTCAGTTCCAAACGTGTCAGGAGAAAAGAGTAGGAGGTGATGTAGTGGTGACGGGGGGCCGAAGCCCCCCGCCACCGACATTGTTCGCGTATCTATTGTGCTCAGTTCAGAGCGCCAGCTTCTTGCGGAGCAGGCTGAGGCCGAGCAGCGGGATTCCTCCCACCGCGGCTCCAGCAGCTACTGTCTCCGCATCGTCACTGTCGATGTCGAAGCCGCCTTTGCCTGAGTCGTCACTCGTGCTCGGTCGCACGGGTGTCGGCTTGGGCTTCGGGCTCACATCGTCGCCGCAGCGCTTGCAGTCGATCACATCGTCCCCGTAGGGGATGACCTTCTTGCAGACAACCTTGACCACGGTCTTGACGGTCGCCTTCTCGAAGTCGAGAGCAACTGCGTCAGCACCGCTGATAGCCTGGGTCGTGATGGTCACCTTCTTGCAGATGATCATCGGGGGCACAGGCTTGGGCATCGGCACCGGATCGGTGCTGCAGTCCATCTTCCACTGTCCGCGGAACACGCCGACTCCTGCCTCGGTCGAGAGGTAGTTGCCGCGCAGCACACCGTTCAGGTCGCCGTCAGCCGTGCTCCACTCGCCGTGGAAGGTTCCGTTGTCGTAGGTGCCACCGAGCGTGCCGGTGAGCGCACCGCCCCGAGCGATGAACTCGCCGCGGAACTGGCCGTGGTTGTTGTACTGACCCGACATGTAGCCGATTGCTTCACCGTCGTCGTTCATCAGGACGCCGCGGAAGACCCCGCCTTGTCCGTCATCGTTGGCCGACCAGCGACCAGCTAGGAGGCCACCAGGGCATCCAGGCGTGTCGTCGGTGTCGTCGCCGCCGGTGTTCCAGCCGCCCCAGTGCGTGCGCAGGTAGTTCAGTACCCTGCAAGCGAAGGCTTGGCCTTGGCTCCAGTCAGACGAGTCCTCGTTGCCGACGATGTCGTCGGTCAGCGGGCAGCGCTGCATCAGGTCATCGACCGTGATGTTGTTGGCGCGCATCCAGTGGAGGATCCGCTGTAGGAGCAGGTCCTCGCCGTTGTCGTCGGGGCCGATGACCCCGCCGTCGTCGTCGCTGTCGTCGCCGCCGGTCCAGATGACGATGATTCGTCCGTCGAAGTCACGTAGTGCTCCGCGGAGCCACTCAAGGTCCATCGGTCCGAACTTGAACCGTGCCCAGCTGTCATCTTCGTAGATGAGGATGATCATCACGTAGGCGGTCTCGCCGTCGGTGTAGATGACCACGATGACATGTTCCAACTCAAGCTCGTCGTCCTCGTCGTTGAGGTCCAGCTTGACTTGGTCGAGCACGTGAGCGACCGTTAGGCCACTGTCTTGCTCGGAATCGAGGTCAGCATTCGCCACCCCGAGTGCGAAATCGACATCTTCGTCGAGATCGCTTTGTTCGCCATCCAGTCCCAAGAAGACGTAGTCCACGCCTATCGTTTCCATCTTATCATTCTCCAGGCTCGCGGAGGTAGCCGCCTTCTCAGCGGCGACCATCCCGACTGTGGGCACCAGCAGAAGCGCCAGCACCAACAGAAGGGTTCGCAGACCCTTGTGTCCGTTCCACACATTGGTTGGGGTTTCGGTTCCCATGCCGTTGTCTTTGATTCCATAGGATATCACCATTCGACGGGAATCCCCCGAGGCGATACCAGCAATTCCGTTCACATACCATTCTCAGTGCTCTTCGGGGGGGTTTTGCAGTGGCAATCGTTTAATCCCCCCTACCCTAACCCCGACCATGCGACCAGTCGACCGTCTGGGCCGTCCATTGAGCGACCTTCGCCTGTCGGTCATCGATCGTTGCAACCTGCGCTGTCGCTACTGCATGCCAAGAGAGACGTTCGGCGCAGATTTTCCCTACTTGCCACGTTCTGAAATCCTCGATTTCGAGGAGATTGACGCCATCGTGCGCGCATTGCTGCCTCTGGGAATCAGGAAGATCCGCTTGACCGGCGGGGAGCCGCTGCTGCGTCGCGACCTCGAGCTGCTGGTCGGTATGCTGTCACGCCACGATGTGGACCTGGCGCTCACCACCAATGGGACATTGCTCGCAGACAAGGCCGAGTCCCTCGCACGCGCGGGCCTAGACAGGGTGACAGTCAGTTTGGACGCACTCGATGAGACGACGTTTCAGGCGATGTCCGACTCGAACATCTCCGTGAACACTGTGCTGGAGGGCATTTCAGCCGCTCAAGGGGCGGGGCTGGGTCCGGTGAAGGTGAACGCGGTGGTCCAGCGGGGCGTGAACGAGCATGCGGTGGTCGATCTGGCCCGCCATTTCCACGGAACAGGGGTAAGTGTGCGCTTCATCGAATACATGGATGTCGGCAGTTGCAACGGATGGAGTCAGGCCGAGGTCATCTCCAGAGATGAGATGCTGAAATTGCTGCACGCTGAATTCGACTTGGAACCTGTTGTAGCGCAGGAACTTGGGGAGGTGGCGCGGCGTTGGCGGCACGTGGATGGCGGCGGAGAGATCGGCATCATCTCCTCGGTGTCCGAGCCGTTCTGCGGTGACTGCTGCCGTGCACGACTCTCTGCCGATGGGCATCTCTACACCTGCCTGTTCGCCTCTGCTGGCCACAATCTGAAAGTGCCACTGAGAGCCGACGCCAGCGATTCTGAGTTACGTGAACTCGTCACAGGAATCTGGCAGGGAAGGAGCGACCGCTACTCAGAGGAGCGCGCCGAGATGACCGAAGATGTCCAGCGCATCGAGATGTCCTACATCGGTGGATGAGTTCTCAGAATTCGGCGCAGGTGGCCTTGAGCACGTCCCACGGTGCATCGGTTCTGATCGCCGGCTCGCCGTATGCCGCAACGGCTGCTGCATGGCCGGCTTCTCGTAGGGCAGCAGCCAGTTTCGAAGGGGATGGAGGCGCGTTGATGTCCAACAGTCGGGGGAGTTCGTCAACCACGAGCAGGGTCGGTGAATGGATCGCACTAGCCTCGCCTGCGATGTGGCGCACCGCCCGCTCAGCCGCGCGGGTGCGCAGGCGCACATCCCGCTCACTGAGTTCCAGTTCCACGACGAACGGGTCGTCCATCCGAGGTGCGCACAGTTCGAGCGCCCGTTCAGGGGTGAGCGCGGCCATCGCTTCGGCTTGGCCGAGCGGGCCGATCCATAGTGGACCAGAGAGCCGAGGGTCGTCCTCTTCCACCTGTTCGTCGAGCGGGAGCAGACATGCCGGTTGTCCATCTCCGGGGTCAGCCATGCGCCAACCAAGTTGATCTTCGAGGGTGTCGTCGGCATCCGGAGAGTGAATGATCCTCGTGCTGATGCGCAGGTGATGTCCATCCCAGATGGAGAGCAGCGGCTCGATCGTGCGGCCATGCTGTGCGGCATTCATGGCGATGGTCGCCAACAGGATCCGCAGGCCGGTGTCGTGCGCGAGCGCGTCCGGTCGCGCTCTGGCCTTGTAGCGGCGCTTGAGGGCGGAACGAGATGACCCTGTGAGCGCGGCGGTGTCGGTGGCGCTCACCTCCAGCACTGCTCTGGGTGCTGCAGCCTGGATGACCGGCGAGAGGAAGCGGATAGGTGAGCCGAACGGGTCGATGTCCAGCCATTGCCATTCGGATTCTCGGGCGATGTGGCACAGGTCGCCGATCGAATAGCGAGGAGCGGGAACAGCGTGGGGCGGCGGAATCAGCTCCTGGTTCGCTTCTGCCCAGTTGATCGCCTCGGAGTCGAGGTCGACAGCGGTCACTTGCAGGCGTGCAGCGAGTTCTGCTGGAAGTTCCGAGAGCCAGCGGCGGGAACGCAATCCGCTCGCCGCCATCCCATCGAGGGCGCTGACGGGAGCCACGTCGTCGGTGAGCCAGCCGGATTCGAGTTCATGGGCGAGCAGCAGCACGCTGCGCGTGCGGCTTGCGGCCATCGCCGAATTGTGGAACACAGCTCGCTCATCCTTGTTCCCGGGCCCCCGTTCTAGCGAGTGGCGTCGCTGCGATTCGAGCACCGGCAGTCGGAACGGCGTACGCCCTTCCAGCAGCAGTTCACCCGGCCAGCCCGCGGGAGTATGTGCATCGGTCACGTCCACGGCGCGGTTCGGCGATGCAGTTCAATCCTCTGCAACTTGTACGAACTGTCGTAATATCTGCGCTAGTTGGGGATTATTGACTCCTCTGCTCGGATAATTGAGCATGGCTGCGGCGAGCGCCACCTGTGGAATGGTCTGGGCGATGATGGAGTCGTTGAGCAGCCCAAGCACTGTCATCCCCAGTCGGTCTCCCAGTGGCAGTTCGGTGCTCTGGTCGTACAGGCAGACCTGATTTCCCTTGCGCTCCGGGTCGATCATGCAGACCGGCTCGATGACATACGGCGTGTTGTGCACTCCTCGTCCCTTCGTAATCGACCAGCGCACACCTATGGTTCCGGTGACCAACAGCCCGTCCTCAAGGAAGGCCACCCTGTCCGTGTTGGCGTCAACCACTCCGCGCAACATACCGAACGAGCGTTCGTGCGGCGTGATGCGAGCTTCGGGAGAGGGTGTGCTGCGCCGCGCCGCCCAGCGGAGGCAGATGGCCCGCAGTCTATCGGAAACCCTTCGGTTGGGTCTGCCAGACCAGATGGACAGGAAACGCTCGACGAGCGTTGGTGTGCTCGGCAATGGCATCAGCACCCTGCTCCCGGTGCCGTCGTCAATGCCCAACATCCAGCGCTTGGAATCCCAGTCGCACAGTGGTGGAGTTGATTCCATGAATCCCCTCAGATTCGCTGCTGGTCGCGGCGCATCGGCTGCACCGACGCTATGGAAGCGACAGGAGCGCAGTGCGGCGCGGCGTCTGCGCAGTTCGAGATTCTCGCCATCTTCGTCCTGTCTGCCTTCGATGTGCGCCAGCATCCTGAGGAATCGAACGGTGGCAACCTCGTAGTTCGCCTCGAACAGCATCCGCAACAGCAGGTCTCCCGGACCGGCTTCGATGAGGACACCATCGACCAGCAGCGAGCGCCCGTCACTGACTAAGCGATGGCCTGCGACCTCTATGCTCAGTTTACCCTGCTGTGGGTCCACATCGTTCTCCGCCACGCCAGGGAACAGCGGTGAGTGGTTAGAGATGAGCATGGTTCGGAGGGCGTCGAGTTCGGGTTCGCTCTCTAGGTCCAACTCGTCGGAATCAGCGCGGATATGCCTCTGTCCACTCACTGCGCGGAGCAGAGCCGCCCACGCTGGCTCAGAGGGAAGCAGTTCTGCGATCTGCGCTCCATCACCATCGAGCCAGTCATCCGCATCGTCGAGCAGCTGCTGCTGGTCCCGCTGCATGTGAATCTGCCAAGCGGGGACCGACGTGCGCATCAGTTCACGCAGATTGTTCCATGGAAGGCAGACGGAACACATCTCTGCGTCCGGAGGATCATCCGCGAGCATCGGTGAACGGCAGCAGCGGCAGTTCTCGGCGTCGGCCATGTTGAGCATGGCCCATCGACTGTTATTGAAAGAATGAGAGAGAACCCGTCAGTAGGTATCGAAAACGATGCGCTCATCCGCATGAGTCACTGTGTGACTCTCGCCGGTAGCGTGACCGACCACTCTTGAGCCCGGAAGTCGGCTGTTGAGCCAGTCGGAGACAGCGTCACTGGCGGCTGAATCCACGGCGAGCGCCATTCCCATTCCGAGGTTGAACGTGCGTGCCATCTCTCGCGCCTCGACATTACCATGCTGACGGATCCAGTCGAACTCAGGAGGTTCTGGGAGCGGGTTCTGGATGTGCCATCCCACGTGCGGGTTGAGCCTGAGGAGGTTGGACAGCCCTCCACCGGTGATGTGGGCGATTCCATGGATGTCTCCTTCCTGACACGGTCCTTCACCTGCTCGGCAGGCGAGCAGAAGGTCGACGACCGGGTCGACGTAGATGCGCGTCGGGTTGAGCAGCACCTCTCCGAGGGAGGGGTCCGAATCGGGTGCTGATGACGCGAAGCGGGTGATGTCGCGGTGAGCATGGCTCGTATCGAATGGTGCAGCAGCCCGGAGATCGGCTCCGGTCACCTCCAGCAAGCGACGCACGAGCGAGTAGCCGTTGGAGTGGATGCCGTTGCTCGGCAATCCGATGAGCACGTCAGATTCTGTGATGTTCTCGCCGGTTACCGCCGCTTCCTTGGGCAGCCAGCCCAGTGCGGTGCCTGACAGGTCGAGTTCCTTGACGATGCCCGGCAGGCTGGCAGTCTCGCCTCCAGCGAGGGTGACGCGTGCGATTCGGCACGCTTCTGCCAGAGATGCGCCCAGTGCGGCGTGCACCACGGGGTCCGGTTCCGGGGTGGCGATGTAGTCTACGAAGGCGATCGGTTCCGCACCGACGCAGATGAGGTCGTTGACGTTCATCGCCATGCAATCGATGCCGACTCCCCCATACTCACCGAGTGCGGTCGCCAGTTGCAACTTGGAGCCGACACCATCGGTGGCGAGCGCCAGCAGGTTGTCACCGAATTCGACCAACCCACCGAATCCCCCGGGCAGGTCGACAGGTGCGCCCACGGTTCCTGGGGGGCGTGCGGACGCACCCAAGGAACCGATCAGCGACGAGATAGCCTCTCCCTCAAGATCGATGTCGACGCCGGATGAGGCGTAGTCGAGCCCCTTGTCATCGCTCATTGGTCGCGGCGACCCGCGCCCTGCATTTCAGATTGCCGAGTCGTGTAGGGCGGTCATTCTTGCACCAACCCCAGAAGATTCGCAGCTTCGGTGAACCTAGGTCCTGCTTGTTGCATACGGTGCCCGTCTTCGATCTCAAGCAATGCCACGACCTGATCGCTTTCGGCAGTGACTCTTCGAGAATTCTCGATTGGCACGATGTCGTCCTGCAACCCATGCATGATCACGGTCGGGTGGGTCAGTTCCGGCCACGACATTCTGTCGGCGGCCTTGATGAAGTCCCATTCTAGCATGATATCCTTCTCTAATCCGCGATGGTGGTACGGGACTGAACCGTGTGCTTTCCAATGTGCCAGACCCTTCTCCCCAGCACCTTCGCGCCACAGGTCGGACAGACCGAATGCGGGTGCCAACAGGAGCAGGCGCAGGTCGAGTTCCGAGCGCACCGCGGAGGCGTTGGCGGCC